>NZ_JBITIH010000009.1:0-249506 GCF_044458865.1 Micromonospora sp. NPDC050417 | reverse complement strand
GCCGACGGCGGAGCGGTGGTTGCGGGCGAGTAGTTGGGCGTGGGCGTTCGGGACGTACTGGAGTTCCTCGACCGCCGCCAACACCCGCTCCCGCAGCGCGTCGGTCACCGGTTTGGCGCTGCCATTGATGATTCGGGACGCGGTCGCGGGGGAGACTCCCGCCCGGCGCGCCACATCTGCCAAGGTGGCCATCGATCCGACCTCTCCCCGGCCGCCCTGAGCCGGCTGCAGGTGAGGATAGCGCGCACCTGTACGTGGGAGAGGAAAGCCCTTGCCGAATCTGGGTGCAGAGCAGTAACGTGCGCGGGAAAGCGCTTACCTGGATCGACCGTGACAGCCTGAGGAGGCGACCGCATGGCCCGTACCACTATCGGGATCGTGCTCAACGGCGTGACCGGCCGGATGGGCTACCGCCAGCACCTCGTCCGTTCGCTGCTCGCCATCCGCGAACAGGGCGGCCTCCCACTGCGCGACGGCACCCGGCTCTGGCCGGAACTGGTGCTGGTCGGCCGCAGCGAGACCAAACTCCGCGAGATCGCCGAGCGACACGGCCTGACCGAGTGGACCACGGACCTGAACGCGGCACTGGCCCGCCCCGACGTCCAGATCTACTTCGACTCCCAGGTCACCGCCCAACGGGAGAAGGCGCTGCGGCTGGCGATCGAGGCCGGCAAGCACATCTACACCGAGAAGCCGACCGCCGAGGACCTCTCCGGCGCGGTCGAACTGGCGCGGCTCGCCGACGCCGCCGGCATCAAGCACGGCGTCGTACAGGACAAGCTCTTCCTGCCCGGTCTGCGCAAGCTCGACCGGCTGGTCCGGGGCGGCTTCTTCGGCCGCATCCTCTCCATCCGTGGCGAGTTCGGCTACTGGGTCTTCGAGGGCGACTGGCAGCCGGCGCAGCGTCCATCCTGGAACTACCGGACGGCCGACGGCGGCGGCATCGTCGTGGACATGTTCCCGCACTGGCACTATGTGCTGGAGCAGATCTTCGGCCAGGTCAACGCCGTGACGGCGCACGTCAGCACGCTCATCCCGACCCGCTGGGACGAGGCCGGCGAGCCGTACGAGGCGACCGCCGACGACGCCGCGTACGGCATCTTCGAGATCGACCGGCCGGGCCAGTCCAGCCCGATCGTGGCCCAGATCAACTCCTCCTGGGGGGTTCGGGTCTACCGCGACGAACTCGTCGAGTTCCAGGTCGACGGCACCGAGGGCAGCGCCGTCGCGGGGCTGCGCAACTGCCGCATCCAGCACCGGTCGACCACGCCGAAGCCGGTGTGGAACCCGGACCTGCCGGCGACCGAGGACTTCCGGGCACAGTGGCAGGTGGTGCCGGACAACGAGGAGTTCGACAACGGCTTCAAGGCACAGTGGGAGCTGTTCCTGCGGCACGTCGTGGAGGACGAGCCCTACACCTGGGACCTCTGGGCCGGTGCGCGCGGCGTCCAACTCGCCGAGTTGGGGTTGCTCTCCGCCCGCGAGGGCCGGCGGATCGAGATTCCCGAGCTGCGCACCGAGTCGTCGAAGTGAGCGACTCGGTCCTGCTGCCCGACGGCCGGTTCACCTTCACCGGCGCCGGGCAGGAGTTCGTAGCGCCCGGCCCACGCTTCACCACACGGGTCGCGTACGCGGCCGCGCACGTGGTGGCCGATCCGACCGCCGAGAACACGCCCGGTGTGCCGGCCGAACTCGACTGGTCCGCCACCCTGGCCTTCCGACACCACCTCTGGTCGCACGGTTTCGGCGTGGCCGAGGCGATGGACACCGCACAGCGGGGGATGGGCCTGGACTACCAGACCACCCGTGAGCTGATCCGGCGCAGTGCCGCCGAGGCCCGCGCGGTCGGTGGCCGGATCGTCGCCGGGGTCGCCACCGACCAACTGCCCGACGGTCCGGTGCACCTGGACGACGTACGCAAGGCGTACGCCGAACAGCTGGACCACGTCCAGGCCGCCGGGGCGACACCGGTGCTGATGTGCAGTCGTCAGCTCGCCGCCACCGCGCAGGGGCCGGAGGACTACCTCCGCGTCTACGACGAGCTGCTGCGGCAGGCGGACTCCCCGGTCGTCCTGCACTGGCTCGGTGCCATGTTCGACCCGGCGCTGACCGGTTACTGGGGTAGCTCCGATCCGGCGGCGGCGACCGAGACGGTGCTGGAGTTGCTCGCCGCGCACGCGGACCGGGTCGACGGGATCAAGGTATCGCTGCTCGACGCGGACTTCGAGGTGGCGTTGCGTCGTCGGTTGCCGGCCGGGGTTCGGCTCTACACCGGCGACGACTTCAACTACCCGAGTCTGATCCAGGGTGACACCTCCGCCACCAGCCCCGGAGGTGACTACTCCGACGCTCTGCTGGGGGTCTTCGCGGCGATCGCCCCGGTCGCCGCCGCCGCGCTGCGCGCGTTGGACCAGGGTGATCTTGACGGCTACCACCGGCTCTTCACGCCGACGGTGCCGTTGGCCCGACACATCTTCGGTACCCCGACCTACTACTACAAGACCGGGATCGTGTTCCTCGCCTGGCTCGCCGGCCACCAGGAGCACTTCACCATGGTCGGCGGACTGCACTCCGGACGGTCGCCCCGGCACCTGATCGAACTCTTCCGGCTCGCCGACGCCGCCGGCCTGCTGCCCGACGCCGGCCTTGCCGCGCACCGGGCCAGGGCCTGGCTGACCACCGTGGGGGTGCCCCAGTGAACCGCTTCTCGCTGAACCAGGCGACCACGAAGTACTGGCCGATCCCGGAACTGGTCGCGGGCTGTGTCGACGCGGGGGTGACCCAGGTGGGTCTCTGGCGCGAGGAGACCCGGGACTACGGCGTGGAGAAGACCGCGGCGCTGGTCCGGGAGGCCGGACTCGCGGTGACGTCACTGTGCCGTGGTGGTTTCTTCCAGACCCCCGACTGGTACGACGAGAACCGGCGCGCGATCGACGAGGCGGCGATCCTTGGCGCCCCGGTGCTGGTGCTGGTCTCCGGCGGTCTGCCGCCGGGAAGCCGGGACCTGGACGCCGCCCGGGCGCACGTGACCGAGTCGATCGGGGCGCTGGTGCCGTACGCGCTCGCCGCCGGGGTCCGGTTGGCGATCGAGCCGCTGCACCCGATGTTCTGCTCCGACCGTTGTGTCGTCGCCAGCCTGGGGCAGGCGTTGGACCTGGCCGCGCCGCATCCGGTCGAGGCGGTCGGCGTGGTGGTCGACACGTACCACGTCTGGTGGGACGACCAGGTCTGGGCGCAGATCGAGCGGGCCGGCCGGGAGCGGCGGATCGCCTGTTTCCAGGTCGCCGACTGGGTCACCCCGCTGCCGGAGGGGGTGCTGCTCGGACGCGGTCTGCCCGGCGAGGGGTGCGTGGAGCTGCGCCGGTTCCGGGAGGCGGTGGACGCGACCGGCTTCACCGGGCCGATCGAGGTCGAGGTCTTCCACGCCGACGTGTGGGCGCGGCCGGGCCGTGAGGTGCTGGACGCGACACTCGCGGGTTACTGGACCCACGTGTTGTAACGGCCCGGTAATCGCGGCGGCCGGGCGGCCTGGTCCGATCCGACGTGGCGGGGGAGGATGGGGGGATGGACCGGCCCATCTTTGTGTACGACGGCGACTGCGCGTTCTGCACCACCTGCGCCGAGTTCGTCGGTCGGCGTATCCCGACCCGGGCGCGGGTGGTGCCCTGGCAGTTCACCGACATCGACGCGCTCGGCCTGACCGTGGCGGAGTGCGACGCCGCCGTGCAGTGGGTCGGTACGGACGGCACCCGGGCGGCGGGCCCGGACGCGATCGCCCGGCTGCTCGGTGACAGCCGGCCGCTGTGGCGGGTGCTCGGTCGGGTGCTCCGGTTGCCTCCGGTCCGGGCACTCGCCTGGCCGACGTACCGCTGGGTGGCCCGCAACCGGCACCGGATGCCGGGTGGCACGGCGGCCTGCTCGCTGCCGCAGGCGGTTCGTGAGGAGCGGTACGGGCCCACTCCGAGGTGATCGGCGTCCGGCGGTCACCGACACCTGGCCGGGTATACGACACCGGCCGGACACCCGTGGGGTGCCCGGCCGGCAAGGGTCGGTACGCGCCTGGCGGGCCCGGGTGGGCCCTCGGCGTCGTCAGTGCTCGTGCGAGTGGCTGGCGAGTTGCTTGCGCACGTCGTCCATGTCGAGCTGCTGGACCTGGTCGATCAGGGACTGCAGGGCGCTCTCCGGGAGCGCACCGGGCTGCGAGAAGACGATCACGCCGTCGCGTACGGCCATGATGGTCGGGATCGAGCGGATCTCGAACTTCGCGGCGATGTCCTGCTGGGCCTCGGTGTCAACCTTGCCGAAGACGATCTCCGGGTGCTGCTCGGACAGCTTCTCGTAGACGGGGGCGAACCGCTTACAAGGGCCACACCAGTCTGCCCAGAAGTCCACCAGAACGGTGCCCTCCGAACTCGTCACCTCGTCGAAGTTGGCTGAAGTCAGCTCAACGGTAGCCATTGAACTCTCCGTTCATGGGTTGAGACCTACGCAGGCAAGAACCTGTCCACCGCCTGAAGAATTCCCCGTACCCCCACCCCGAAACGCCCAGGGTGGCCAGAGTCACCCTGCTCGCGTCGGAAGTCGGCCTGATCGGGGCGGCGGTGGCGGATTGACGACCATCGGTCCGGCCCGAGGTTTGCGGGCTCAGTGTTAAGAAAATTAAACGAATACCGTACGTGACGGGAGCGCTTCCATCTCGCCGTCCTTGACGACCTGTGGTGATCTGACGATCACGCCATCCACGAGGGCGAATCTCGAAGATGACCATGAGTTACTGCAACATCAACTCTCACGTTAAGTAGTGTTTCAAAAACATAACTGTGACCTCTGTCTCTGTTCCGACTCTTCTGTGTCCCGGCGTCATCGGGCAGAATCCTTCTCATCAGAGCGTGGGCGGCGGGTGCCGGGGAGGGCCCCGCCGCTCATTGCGTCCGGCCCCGAGTCTGATCCCGGGCCCCACTGCGCCCACCGGCTTGCTGCCCACCTGTGTCTGCCTACCAGCGTCGGGCGTCGAATCTCTCGGACAAGACCTCTGCACCCACCCCGACCGGTCATATGCTGGCGCCGGGAGGTTCCCATGAGCCACGACGCCTCGGGTGAGTCGCCGTTTCCTGGCCGACCGGCTGGGCGGGCGCCGACCGTGGCCTACTCCGCGGACGAGTGGAAGCTGCTCATCCGGCTTCCGGGGCGGGTGCTGGTGGCGGCCACCTCGCCCGAGCCGGCGAGCCCGCGCCACGCGGTGCTCGAAGGACTCGCCGGGCTGGAGGGCATCGCCGCCGGGCGGGCGTTCGACAGCGACCTGGTCCGCGCCGTGGTGGTTGCCATCTACGCCGAGCCCGACAACACCCCGCTGGATGCCGAGCCCGGTGACAGCCCCTTCGACGGTGGCCCCCACGCCGGCCGGCACGAACGACTCGCCGGGCTGCTCCTCTCCTGCCAGGCTGCGGTCGAGGTGCTCGCCGATCGGGCCGACCCGGCCGACTCGGCCGCGTACCGCCAGTGGGTGCAGTCGGTGGCGGCGCGGGTACGCCGGGCGGCACACCCGGTGGACGTGCACCTCGGCACCTCCGGCGAGTGGGTGCCCGGGATCGACGGCGGCTTTCTCGGCCGGCTCGGTACGGCGCTGGGCCTGCGCTGAGTCGCCGCCCGGTCGGCCCGTACCCTCTGCAGATCGTGGACGCTGAGGTCGTGGGGAGCGCGGAGGAGGAGGTCGGGGTCGGGCCCTGGCCGGGTGAGTTCCCGACGGACCCGCACTACGACCCGGAACTGCTCGCGCACGGCGACCGGCGCAACGTGGTGGACCGTTACCGGTACTGGCGGCAGGAGGCCGTCGTCGCCGACCTGGACCAGCGCCGGCACTCGTTCCACGTGGCGATCGAGAACTGGCAGCACGACTTCAACATCGGCACGGTGGTCCGGAACGCGAACGCCTTCCTCGCCGCCGAGGTGCACGTGGTCGGGCGGCGGCGGTGGAACCGGCGCGGCGCCATGGTGACCGACCGGTACCAGCACGTACGGCACCACGAGACGATCGAGGGCTTCGCCGGCTGGGCCCGGGAGACCGGTCTCGTGGTCATCGGGATCGACAACCTGCCCGGCGCCCGCCCGCTCGAAACGGTCACGCTCCCGGCGCGGTGCGTACTGCTCTTCGGTCAGGAGGGGCCGGGGCTGTCCGATCCGGCCCGCGCCGCCTGCGACCAACTCTTCTCGATCGCCCAGTACGGCTCGACCCGCTCGATCAACGCGGGGGTGGCCAGCGGCATCGCCATGCACGCCTGGATCCGGACCCATGCCGGGCCGCCGCCCGGATAGCCCCTGTCCGACCCGTCCGGGCGAGCGGCGACCCGAGGCAAGTTGACCGAAAAGGCCGGTTCGCTTGACTACGGAGTGCTGTGCCGGGACTGTAGTTCGTGTGAGTCTTGCGGTGAGTTGTCCGAGGTGTGGCGGTGCGGTGGCACCGCCAGACCTGATGCACTCCGAATGGCGGTGCCCGGACTGTGGCCCGGTGCCACCGCTGCACGTCGCGGAACGGGTCGGGCCGGGGATGCTGGAGATCGCCACCGCGCGGATCAACGACCCGCCGGAGCCGGTCGCCGGCTCGGCGATGCCGCTCTGGTGTCTCTGGCCGCTGCCACCCGGATGGGTGATGACCGGCGCGGCCTGGGCCGGCGACGATCGTACGGGTGTGCGAGCCACTGCGGTGGCGTGCAGCGGCCCGGCGCCACTCGGTGGCGGACCCGCCGACCTGATCCTGGTCGCGGAGGAGCCCGGCGTCGGTCTCGGCACCCGGTTCGCCGGCATCCCCGGTCCGGACCCGGGCGCGCTGCTCGCCGACGTGATGACCGTTGAGCTGCCCGGACACGCCGAGAACCCGGCACACGCCAAGGTCCGGGCGGCTGGTCACCCCACTCCACTTTGGTCGGTCAAATCCCCGACAGACCGCAGCGCGTACGTCGGCGAAGCTCGGGGGCGATGGTTATATGCGATAACCTGGCCGTCGAGCGCGGGCTACCTCCTCGCGGAAGATGTCGTGCTACACGACTTGACCGAGTGGTTGCCGCCCGAGCTCGTGTACGGGGCGCCGTCGCCGTACCTGCACGGTCTGGTCTGACTGACCATCTCGGACAGGTTCGAAAATGGCACAAACTTGGAATTCACGGTAAGACACCTGGCTGATACGCTACGTACTGCTGCGGTACGCCACACGGCGCGCGATCGAGGGGATGGCCCGTCATGGTCAAGAAGGTCCTCACCTGGGGCGGAATCGCCTTCCTAATTTTCTTCATCGCGTTCAGGCCAGACTCTGCCGCCGACGTCTTCAAGTCGTTGGGTGGCGGCGTCATGGACATCGCGCAGGGCTTCAGCGACTTCTTCGCCAGCCTCTTCGCGTAGCCGGCGATGGGCAATCCGTCCGGGCCACCCCCTGATCCTGACGACGCCGAGCGCTGGCGTCGAGAGCGGGACACCGAGCCGATACCTCGGACCCGCCCCGACGGCCCCGAAGACGCCTCTCCCTATCCCGGGGCACCGTCCTACCCGGACGGTGCCGGCTACGACGACGAGTCCCGTTCCGGCCGGAGCTGGGAGCGGGACCCGGAGGCGGAGTACCGGCCCCCGGAGATCTCCGAAGAGGAACTCGCCGGCCTGCGGGTCGACGCATCGGGCATGCCGCTCGGGCCGCGTCGGGTGCTGCCGCTGGAGGATGAGCCGACCGCCCTGGTGGCGCGTTACCTCTTCCCCACCGAGCGGTACCGGGGCGAGTGGAAGCGGCACAAGGTCTACCTGGCCACCCCGATCCTGATCGGGCTCGCCGCCACGTTCGTACTCGGCTACCTCTCCGGCTTCCTCGCCGGGCAGCAGATCGCCGGGCTCACCACCGTGGCGGTACTGATCTGGCTCGGTGTGATGGGTTATGTGGCGTGGAAGGTCGCGGACTGGTTCTTCGACCGGTTCATCCTGACCAACAAGCGGGTGATGGTGGTCAACGGCATCATCACCCGGCGGGTCGCGATGATGCCGCTGGCCCGGGTCACCGACATGAAGTACGAGCAGTCGCCGCTCGGTAGGACGCTCAACTACGGCACCTTCGTGCTGGAGTCGGCGGGTCAGGACCAGGCGCTGCGTGAGGTCAAGTACCTCCCCAACCCGAACGAGCTCTACCTGCGTGTGGTTGAGGAGATGTACGAGCCTCAGGCAGTCGAGGCGCGGCTGGGCAAGGAAGCCGACGAGGCCAAGGCTGACGACGGAGCGTAATAAGAGCGCGTACGTCTGGTGACGGGTGCGGACACTTCATCCGAAAATCGGAGAAGACCGCACCCGTTCGCCGTCGACTCCGGGGCACTACCTGTGTCAACCTGGCGGTTGGTGCTGCGTCGGGGAGGCAACAGGTGGCGGCCAGGGAGAACCTGGAAGAGGAGTTCCGCGAGTTCGTCGCGGCCCGCTCCGCCGCCCTGCTGCGTACCTCCTATCTTCTCGCCGGAGACTGGGCGACGGCCGAGGACCTGCTCCAGACCGCACTGACCAAGACCTACCTCGCCTGGAAGCGCCTCGGTGAGATCGAGGCGGTCGAGCCGTACGCCCGGCGGGTGCTGGTCAACACCGCGACCAGTTGGTGGCGTCGACGCTGGCACGGTGAGCGCCCCACCGAGGTGCTGCCGGAGCGGCCGGCCCCGGACCAGATCGAGGAGCAACTGGAGCGGGACGCGCTCTGGCGGCACCTCCGGACGCTACCGGCACGGCAACGTGCCGTCCTGGTGCTCCGGTTCTACGAGGACATGACCGAGGCCCAGACCGCCGCGATGCTCAACATCTCGCCCGGCACCGTCAAGAGCCAGACCTTCCGGGCGCTCAACACGCTGCGCCGCCGGCTCGGCGCGGAGCCCGGCACCGAGGTGGAGCTGGTCGCGCGTACCGACGGCACAGCGGCGCCCGAGCCTCCCCTGCGCGGGGCCGGGACCGGTGCCTCGGTAGCGGCACCGGCACCTCGTCGGGCCCCGGTCGTGCCGCGCGCCACGCCGGCCCGGCTGCCGGTGACCACGGTCCCCGCCGTGGCGCCCGCCGTCCCGTCGACCGGGGTCGAGGGTTGATGATCATGCTTGAGGACTCGCTGCGGAGCATGTTCAGCGAACGGGTCGAGTCGCCGCCCCTGATCAACGACCCGGCCTCGGTCGCGATCCGCCGTGGCCGGGCCGCCCGCCGCCGCCGGGCCGCCGCCTCCTCGGTAGCCGTGGCGCTGGCCCTGGTGGTCACTGTCGGCGGCATCGTCTCGCTGCGTGACATCTCCACACCGGGCGGCGGAGGCCGGGAGGGTTCCTGGATCGCCTTCAACGGTCAACCGGAGCCGACGCCGACCAACCCGGCGGTCGAGCCGCAACCCACCATCGACACCGGCATCGGCCTCGATCTCTGGGCCGGTAACCGGCTCTGGACCATGGACGGCCGGACGCTGCCGTTGACCGGGGTCGGCACCGTCTCCCGGATCTACCGGGTGCCGACCGGCTGGGTCTACGGAGGTGCCGCCGGTGTCCGGTTCCTGCGCCCCGACGGCAGTTCCATCTCGCTCAGCGGGAACGACGACCGCTGGGTCCTGAGTTCCGGCGGGGACCAACTCGCCTTCGTCATCGACACCGTGCTCTACGTGGCCCGGGTCAGCTCCAGCGGACTGGCCGTACGCACCATGACGCCGGTGCCGGCGGGCATCACCCCGGTCGCCTTCCTCGACCAGCAGGTGGTGATCGCCGAGAAGTCCCGGGGCTTCGACCTGGTCACCCAGAACAGCGTCCACCAGGCGAACTGGAACAACAAGATCACGGAGGTGTACGGGTCACCCAATGGCAAGACCCTGGTCGGGCGCGTACCCGGCGCCGACGTCGAGCAGCCCTGCCTGGCCGAGCTGCGGGCGAGCGACACCGGCCTGGTCGTGGCCCGGACCGGCACCTGCGCGCTGGACCTGACCCGCGACACCGCCGGCGGGCGGATCACGCCGGACGGCGGTTGGGTCGCCGAACGCCGGGCCGACGACATACGGCTGGTCGACCTCACCCAGGCGCTCGCCGGGCAGGACCGGATGGTGCTCTGCCCGATCCGTACCACCGTCCGACCTGCCTGGGCCGACGAACGGACCCTGCTCGCCGCCGACGACCGTGGTGTGGTCCGTTGCGGTGTCGACGGCACCGAGAAGGTCGTGCCGCTGCCGAGCGGCGTGACCGCACAGTGGCAGTTCGTACCAAGACTCACCTCGAACCAGCCGGCTGGCTGACCCGGCTGGCCGATCGGCCGGCTGACCAGGAGCTTCCGGGCGCCCGGTACCCTCGTACCAGTGATCCCGTCCGTACCGAACCCGCTGCCCGTTCCCGGTCCGGACACCCGGATCGACCTGCACGCCCACTCGACCGCCAGTGACGGCACCCTCAGCCCGGTCGAACTCGTGCGGTCGGCCGCCGAGGCCGGTCTCGACGTTCTGGCGATCACAGACCACGACACCACCGCCGGCTGGGCGCCCGCGGTCGCGGCACTGCCACCGGGACTGACCCTGATTCGCGGCGCAGAACTCTCCTGCCGCTGGTACGGAGTCCAGCCGTCGATCGCCCTGCACCTGCTCGCCTACCTGTTCGACCCGGAGGCGCCGGAACTGGTCAGCGAACTGGCCCGGATCCGGGCCGCCCGCGAGATCCGGGCCGAACGGATCGTGGACTCGTTGCGCGCCGACGGGATCGACGTGGACTGGGCCGACATCCAGGCGCGGGCGGCCGGCGGCACGGTCGGCCGGCCGCACATCGCGCAGGCGCTGATCCGGGCCGGATTGGTACGCACGACCAGCGAGGCGTTCGAACCAAGGTGGCTCGGCTGGCGGTACCACGCGCCAAAGGAGGACCTGGACGTCTTCCACGCGATCCGGCTGGTCCGCGAGGCGGGCGGGGTGCCGGTCTTCGCCCACCCCCGGGCGAGTCGACGTGGTCCGGTGGTCCCCGACGCGTTGATCGTCGAGATGGCCGCCGCTGGACTCGCCGGACTGGAGGCCGACCACGAGGACCAGTCGCCGGCCGAACGGGAACACGTCCGGCGACTCGCCGCCGAGTTGGGGCTGACGGTGACCGGTTCGTCGGACTTCCATGGCGAGCACAAGACCGTACGCCTGGGCGCCTTCACCACTTCGGTCGAGTCGTACGAGCGGATCGTGGCGGCGGCGACGGGCGTACCGCCGGTCGTCGCGCCCTGATCGACGCACCTGTCGGCCGATTCGACCAGATCGACCGGGTGGCGCTGGTGGCCTCGCGCACAACGACGTGGGATAACGCGGCGCGCCAACTACCGTGATCGGGTGGATCTCAAACTCTTCGTGGAGGTGTTCGTCACCCTGCTGGTCATCATGGACCCGCCGGGTATGGTGCCGATCTTCCTGGCCCTGACCGGGCCGCTGGCGGCCAGGGAGCGTAACCGGGCGGCGCGGCAGGCGGTGACCCTCGCGCTCGGGGTGATCGTGGTCTTCGCGGTCGCCGGCCAGAGCATCCTCGGATACCTGCACGTGTCGCTTCCCGCCCTCCAGGGCGCCGGTGGGCTGCTGCTGGTCCTGGTCGCGCTGGAGTTGCTCACCGGCAAGGCCGACGACCCGGGGCAGCAGACCACGTCGAACATCGCGCTGGTGCCGCTCGGCACCCCGCTGCTCGCCGGGCCGGGTGCGATCGTCGCGACCATGCTGTTCGTCCAGGGGTCCGACGGGTTCGCCGACCAGTCGGCGATCGCGGTCGGCATCGTCGCGGTGATGGTCGCCGTCTGGCTCACGCTGCGCTTCTCCGGCGGCATCGTCCGGGTGCTCCGGCCCAGTGGCATCGAGGTCCTGACCCGCATCGCGGGTCTGCTGCTCGCCGCGATCGCGGTGCAGCTCATCGCGGACGCGGTGAGCGCCTTCGTCAAGGTCTTCCAGCAGGGTTGAGCCGGGGCGGGGCCGATGACGTGACGGGCGGCGCGGCGGGTATCGACCGGAGTGTCGGTGGCGGGTGGCAGGATCTGCGGCGTGCGCAGATCCAGTTCCTCGGGCAGACCGACCTCCTCCGGCGGCCGGACGACCCCACGTCCCCGCGGCGACCAGCCGGAGCAGTTGGGCTTCGAGGGGATGCCGGAACGCCTCTTCGTCTGCACCCCGAGCAAACTCGGCAGTTACACCGACTGTCCCCGCCGCTACCGCTACACCTACGTCGACCGGCCCACCCCGGTCAAGGGCCCGCCCTGGGCACACAACTCGCTCGGCGCGAGCGTGCACACCGCACTGCGCAACTGGTACGCGCTGCCCGAGGCGAAGCGTCGCCCTGAGGCCCTGCCGGGGCTGCTCAAGGGCACCTGGGTCGGCGAGGGATACCGGGACGGCGACCAGGAGCGGACGGCGTACCGCCGCGCCCTGCAGTGGCTGGAATCCTATGTGGAGACGCTCGAACCGGGTGTCGACCCGCTCGGGGTGGAGCGGGTGGTCGCGGTGAAGACCGCCGTCCTGGCCTTCAACGGCAGGGCCGACCGGATCGACGCCCGTACCGGCCCGAACGGCCCGGAACTGGCGATCGTCGACTACAAGACCGGCCGCACCGGGTTGGACGTCGACGACGCGCGGGGCTCGCAGGCGCTGGCCCTCTACGCGTACGCGGCCGAGCGGGTCTTCCGCCGTCCCTGCCACCGGGTCGAACTGCACCACCTGCCGACCGGAACCGTGGCGGCGTTCGACCACACCCCCGAGTCGATCGCCCGCCAGGTCAACCGGGCCGAGGCGACCGCGCGCGACATCATGGCCGCCGAACGGGCGGTCACCGACGGAGCCGACCCGGACGAGGCTTTCCCAGTGGCCCCCGGGCCGGGCTGCGCCTGGTGCGACTTCCGGCGTACCTGCCCCGGCGGAGTCGGAGCACCGGTGAAGGATCCGTGGGCGGCGGTGGAACGGACCCTGCTGCCGGTGACCCCCACCACGCCGCCGGTGACCCCGGCAGCGGAATAGGTTCCGCACCGGCGAGCCCTCGCCGGTGGACGGGTGATCAGGCGCCCAGTCGGGCGGCGCGGGCCTGGGCCGCCTGGTAGATCGGTCCCTCCAGGTAACGGCGGGGAACCGCGCGCAGCGCCAACCTCAGGGTCCGCGCACTGATCTCGGCCGAACGGTCGGTGGTCGGCAGCCCGAGACCGCCGTAGAGCCGCCGCGCCCAGGACGGGAGCAGGCCGAACGCGACACCCGCGACACCGAAGTAGGCGAACCGGGCCGGGCCGAGACTGAGACCCAGATGCGCCGGGCGGCTCATCTTCCACGGGATCGGCGGCGCGGTCAGGAAGAACGCGGTCTCGGCCGCCTCCCGGGTCATTCGCAGCTCGGGTCGGATCCCGCGGTAGTAGTCCGCGACCGCCTGGGCGGTGCCGGGCACGGTGGCCGGGTCGAGGCCGACCAGTGCCGCCGCCCGCCGCTGCTCGGCGTAGTAGGCATCGGTCTCGGCGTCGGACAGCCGCAGACCGGCCCGCCGGGCGGTGCTGACGAACGATTCGACCTCGGCGACGTGCACCCAGCGGAGCAGGTCCGGGGCGTCGATGCGGAACTGCTCCCCGGTACGCGGGTCCCGGGCTCGCATCCGGGCGTGCAGGGCGGTCAGCCGGTGCCCGGCGGCCTCCGCCTCGGTGGTGGTCCCGTAGACCGTGGTGGCCACGTACTGGGCGGTCCGCACGAGGCGGCCCCACGGGTCGGATCTGAAGTTGCTGTTCTGCGCCACCGCGGCGACCGCTCGTGGATGGAGTGCCTGGAGGTAGAGCGAGCGGAGCCCGGCGAGGATGAGGATCGGCTCCCGGTGCACCTTCCAGGTGACCGAACCGGGACCGAAGAGCCCGAGGTCGTCGTCCGGTCCGGTCCGCGGATCACCGAGTTCCATCAGCCAAGGGTGCCACCACCGGGGCCGTACGCGCGTCCGCTCCGCGATGCCGTGCGCGCGGCTCATCCCACGGGGCGTCGTCGGTCTACTGGTCGCCACTCCGACGCTGCTGGCAACTCGGGCAAAGTCCCCAGAAGGTGACTTCGGCCTCGTCGACCTCGAACCCGTGTGCGTTGTTCGGCTCTAGACAGGGCGCCGAGCCGTGGACACAGTCGATGTCGGCGATCTCGCCGCAGCCCCGGCAGACGACATGGTGGTGGTTGTCGCCGGTCCGTGCCTCGTACAGTGCCGGGCTCCCGGCCGGCTCTATCCGCCGCGACAGGCCAGCCCGGGCGAGCGCACCGAGTACGTCGTAGACCGCCTGGGTGGAGACCGAGTCGAGGCGGCGGCGGACCCGTTGCAAGATCTCGTCGACCTCAAGGTGCCCGCCGTCGGCGAGGACCTCCAGCACGGCGAGGCGAGGCCGGGTGACCCGCAGGCCCCTCGACCGAAGCAGCTCCTCGCTCGTCATGAGGCAATAACAGCACGGATGTACGGGGCCATCAAACGGTCGGTCTCCCCGGTGGTAGGCGGCACAGCACGCGTCAGGTCGACGGCGAGTTGGGAACCGGCGTGAACCGTACCGACTCTGCCTTCGTGTACGACTGTGAGGGGCACCGTTCCGATCGATGTTCCGTACCCTGACCCGCACGTGGGTCAGCCGCTGAGGAGGTTGTCGTGTTCAGGGAAATCATGGGCCTCCCCGTGCATCCGTTGGTGGTGCACGCCGCAGTGGTGTTCGTACCGCTGCTGGTGCTGCTCGCGATCGGCTACGGGGTCCTGCCCCGGTTCCGGTCGAAGATCGGCTGGGCGGTGGCGGCCCTGGCCGTGGCGGCGCCCGCCGCGACCCTCGTCGCGAAGCTTTCCGGAAAGGAACTGCTGGAGGTGCTGCGGGCGAAGGGTTACCCGCCGCAGATTCTCGACCAGCTCGCCGAACACCAGGGGTACGGCGACCTGTTGTTCTGGTTCAGCCTCGGACTGGGAGTCAGTGCGATCCTGCTGCTTCTCTCGACCAGCGCACCGGCCCGGAGCCGCAACCTGCCGGGCTGGCTCTCGGGGGTCCTCGTCAGCCTGGTGATCGTGTTCGGGGTGCTCTCCGCCGTCTACGTCTACCTGACCGGTGACTCAGGAGCGAGCGTGGTCTGGAGCGGCGTTCTGTAGCGGATCGGGCGCCACAGTGGTGGTGGGTCGGTGTGCCCGACGGTCTGCCGGGTGGGTGCGCCACCGGATGCGTGGCGTCAGAAGAGCACCCGGGAGCAGAGCAGGCACATCACCACGAGCAGGACCGCCCCGGCGATCAGCCCGACGCCGTACGTCAACGTCCGGGCGCTGGCCTCGGCCGCTTCCACGGCGGGAATGTCCTGCCCGGGTAGCGGGCGCGGCGGCGCGGGCTGGACCTGCACCGGGGGACGCCAGCCCGGTGGTGGGACGGCGCCCTGCGGCGGCCCGGCATAGCCGCCCGGAGCGGATTCCGTCGCGTCGGTCGGCCCCCGGTCCAACATCGATCGCGCCGCCCAGGCTTGACCGGTGGCCGGCTCGACCGTCCATGGCTGGGTGGCTTGGTCCGCCGTCCATGGCTGGGGGTCAGCCGTCCATGGCTGGGTGGCGACCGGCTCGACCGCCGGCGGCGGGATCACGAGTGGCCCGGGTGCGGGCGGGTTCGGCGTGGCCGGCGCCGAAGCGGCTGGTCCGGGCGTCGGCGGTTCCGGTTCGGGTGGTCCGAGCGGGCGGCGCCAGAAGCTGTCGTCGGTGGCTTCGTCGCTGGGGGAGGTCACGGCGTTCGACGCTACCCGAGCCGTCGAGTCGGTGGCCGGGACGACGAGCCGGTCGGGCCGGTCTCGTGGGAGTGACTCGCCTCCGCCGGTAGGGAGCCGAGCGTCGCAAGGGGTGGACCGGCCCGGTGGGTAGGCTACTGAGCGTGAAGAGGGTGGACGAGCCGGGCGCGGCCCGCGCGGGCCTGGACAGCGAGCGTACGGTCGATCTTGTTGACGACGACTTCGTGGTGATTCCCGAGCAGTCGGTGGACGACACCGACCGGGGCTGGGGTGAGCGTTCGGGCTCCAACGACGAGCGCCTGCTCGCCGACCGGCCACCGCACTGGGACTGACCGGCCACCACACGGGGACCAGATCGGGTCCTGCCGCGCTCGTCCGGACCAGAATCGGCCGGCTCCTACTCCCGAACCATGATCGCGAAACGGGTGCCGTCCGGCAGCGCGACCGTACGTTGCGCCTGTTCCGGCGGGAGGGCCAGATAGAGCGCGGTCGAACCGTCCACCGCGCTCTGGGGGCCGAGCACGTCCAGAACCAGCGCGCGGGCCGCGACCACCTCGGTCGCCCGCGCCGGGCTCGCCATGCCAGCCCTCGGTACGACCAGCAGATCGACCCGGTCGCCCGGTCGTACGACCGCCACGGCGGCCGGTTCGGCGAGCCGTACCGGCACCCCGACCATTCCCGCCGGCAGCGCCAACCGGGCGCCGGCTGGAGCAGACGAATCGCCGGGCCCGGTTGAGGAGCGTTCGGCCACCACCGGATTCGGGGACGGTGGTGCGGCGGGACAGGTCGGTGGTGGCTGGCGCAGGTAGAGCACCCCGGCGGCGAGGGCGAGCAACATCGTGGCCGTGGTCAAACGCAGGACCGTGCCCCGTCGGGGCAGGGCGGGCCAGTGGGACGGGGCGAGCGACGGGGATCGTCGTACCGGCCTGGGGTGGATCGCCATCGGGCCTGCCTTCCGCTCGGCCGGGGCGCCGCGACGTGGGCACGCTCCGGTGGGCAGGAGGTTAGGCGGCGTGGGACCGGGCGCGCAGCGCCCGGAACCCCGCTTGTGGATAACTCGGCAGGCTGTGGAGAACCCTCGAACGAGGGTGTGGATCTGTTATGCGGCGCTGCTGGACGAGCTGCTGCTCGTGGTCGACTTCGCCGAGCCGGACCCGCTGCCACTGCTCCCGGAGCCACCGCTCGACGCGCCGTTGCTCGCACCGCCGTTGCCGGAGGCGGTCGAGCCGGTCGACGAGGTCGAGGTGGCGCTGCCCGAGCCGTTACCGGACGAGGACTCCGACTTCGCCGGCACGGAGCTGCCCCCGGTGGAACTCTCCGACCCGTTCGAGCGGGAGTCGGTGCGGTAGAAGCCCGAGCCCTTGAAGACGATGCCGACCGAGTTGAACACCTTGCGTAGCCGCCCCTCGCAGGCCGGGCACTCGCTCAGCGGCGCGTCGGTGAACGACTGCACCGCCTCAAGCTGGTGGCCGCACGCGGTGCAGGCGTACTGGTACGTGGGCACGGTCTCCTCCGGATCTTGCTTTTTCGTTTGGCACTCGTCGTATCCGAGTGCCAATGGTGCGTCATCGGACCCATTCTCGTCCACCTGAAGTGTGCGGTGTGACGCCCGCCCCGAGTCGGGCGTCAGCGGGGCAGGATCGGCTGGAACCCCCCACTCGGGGTGATCACGGCCCGCACCGGGCGGTCGTACGCCGCCGCAGGGACCGCGTCGACCAGTTCGCCGTCGTGCAGCAGGGCCACGGTCAGCACGTCCGCGCCGACCCGGGCCAGCGCCCGGTCGTACGAGCCGCCGCCCCGACCCAGCCGGATGCCGCGCCGGTCCACCGCCACGGCGGGAACGATCACCAGATCGGCCGTGCCGACGGCGTCCGTACCGAGCCGGGGGCCGGCCGGCTCCCGCAGACCCCGGCCGGCGGTGACCAACGTCTCGTCGTCGAGATAGCCGGCCCAGTCCAGGTCCAGGTCCGGCAGGAGCACCGGGAGCAGCAGTTCGCCGGTCGGGTCGAGGGCGTCGAGCAGCCGGTCGGCGAGGTCCGGGCCGCCCGGTTCGGAACCGACCGGGACGTACCCGGTGACCCGGCGGGGGCGGGTGCGGCGTACCAGTGCGGTCAGCTCGGCCTGGACCCGCCCGGCGGCGGCGGCCCGGTCCGGGGCCGCCAGCGACCGGCGGCGGGCGAGCAGCGCGGCCCGAAGATCGAGCTTCGCCCCGTGCAGCTCGTCCGTCACTTCCGCTTCATCCGAACAATCCGGCACGTAACGCTCCTGCGGTAACTCCAGTTTCCCTGATGGGGCTGTGTCAGCATCGCAGCCACGAATGCGTAACTTTCCGGGGGGAACGAGTGACGCTGCGTGGACGGCTGACGGTCGCCTTCCTCGCCGTCGTGCTCGGCCCGCTGCTGCTCGGCGCCTTCTTCGCCGGCGGAACCGTTGCCGTGGTCAACGACCATCGCTCCCGGGAGCGACTGGACCTCGCCGCCACCACCGTCCGTACCTCGGTCAACGCCCTCTGTCAGCAGTTGTACGCGGCGGCCGACGCGGTAGCACTGGCCGGCGACGCCACCGACCGGGCCGTCGCCGCCCGCCAGGTGATCGCCCGGGGCCTCGCCGTCGCGGTCCGGGTCACCGACGCCGTCGGAGCGACCACCCTGCTCACCCCGGACGCACCGCCCGCGCCGTGGGCGGACTGCGCCGGCGGCTATCCGACCAGTTCACCGGTCCAGGCGCTGGCGGTACGGGTGGAGCTACGCGACCAGGCCGGCGCGGCGGTCGGCGCGGTCTGGGCCTCCCAACTCGTCGGCCCCGGATTCGTCACCCGGCTCGCCGCCGCCACCGGCGCCGCCGTCACCCTCTGCCGGGGTGAACCGGGGCCGAGTACCGCCATGTACAGCACCGAGCCGGCCAGCAGCCGGGACTCGGTCCTACTCGCCGCCCACCGGCTGCACGGCGACGCGGTCGGCGAGACCGACGCCGGCCGGTACGTACGCCGGCTCGGCCCCTCCCCAGGTCAACCGCTGCCACTGGTGCTGTCGGTGCCACCGAGCCCCCCACAGGGGATCTACGCCCTCCTCGCCGGGGCGGTGCTCCTCGCCGGCCTGCTCGCGGTCCTCGCCGCCTGGCGGCTGGCCCGCTCCACCACCCGCCCGCTGACCGAACTCGCCCTCGCCGTCGACCGGGTCGCCGACGGAGACCTGACCGCGCGGGTGCCGGTGAGCCGGCCGGACGAGGTGGGGCGGCTGGCCCGGACCTTCAACCGGATGACCAGGGAGACGCAGTCCTACGTGCACGCTCTGACCACCAGCCGGGACCAGCTCCGGGGCCACCTGGCGCTGCTCGGCGACACCCTCGCCAGCACCCACGACCTGCACCGGATCCTCCAGGTGATCCTCCAGACCGCGCTGGTCGCCACCGGGGCACGCGCCGGTGTGCTGCTCCTGCTCGACCCGGAGACCCGCACCCTGGTCGGCCAGTGCGGCGAGGGACTCGACGGGTCGGCCGGACGGGACGCGTCCGCGCTGCGGGTTCCATTGGGCAGCGGCGTACTCGGCACCGTCGCGGTCACCGGCGAACCGCTTCGCGGCCGGACCGACCGGGACGGGCCGACCCGGTCCGCGTACGAACCCGACTGCTGGACGTACGTGGCGGTGCCGTTCGCCGCACCCGGCTCGGCCGGGCCGCCGCCGGGGCCTCCCGGGGTGCCGTACCCGCTGGTCGAACCACCGGCCGGGGGTGCGCTCGGGGTGCTGGCCCTCTACGACCGGCACGGCTCCGACGACTTCGACGACACCGACCTGGTGACCCTGCGCAGCTTCGCCTGCCACGCGGCGGTGGCGGTGGACAACGTACGGGTGCACGAGGAGGCGCAGCGGCTGTCGCTGACCGACCCGCTGACCGGACTCTGGAACTACCGCTACCTGAAGGAGTCGGTCCGGCGGGAGGTCGAACGGGCCAGCCGGTTCGGTCGGATGATCAGCCTGCTCGTGCTCGATCTGGACCGCTTCAAGGAGGTCAACGACACGTACGGGCACGCGGCCGGTGACGTCGTGCTGACCGAGTTCGCCCGCCGCATCCGGGGGGTGATCCGGGAGGTCGACCTTGCCTTCCGGCAGGGCGGGGAGGAGTTCGTGCTGCTGCTGCCCGAGACCGACGCGCGTGGGGCGGTCACCGTCGCCGAACGGCTCGGCGCGGCGGTCCGGGACACGCCGATCGCGATCCCGGCAGCACCGGGCTCGGTGCCGGACAAACCCCGCGCGCTCGTCCCGGTCACCGTGTCGATCGGCATCGCGGTGTATCCGCACCACGCCACGACCGCTTCGCGGATGCTCGACGCGGCGGACGGCGCGCTCTACGCGGCCAAGGCGGCCGGGCGCGACACCCACCGGATGGCGGCGGCCGGCGCCCGCCCGGTGGTGGAGGAGATCGCCGTCCCGGCCGGCGCCGCGACACCGGACGACGGACTGCCCCGCGCCGGTGGACAGCCTGGTCCGGGCGGTGGCGGCGCGTCTTCCGGGCCGCACCCGCCGCGCCAGGGCCGTGGCCGATAGTCTCGCGGAATGTCGGAGCACTCTGCGTCCCCAGGAACGACCTCCAATGCGACCCCCGGGCGAGCGGTCAAGGCAGTGATCCCCGCCGCCGGTCTGGCCACCCGCTTCCTGCCCGCGACCAAGGCGGTTCCCAAGGAACTGCTGCCGGTGGTCGACCGCCCGGTACTGCAATACATCATCGAGGAAGCCGCCGCAGCCGGTATCCGCGATGTCCTGCTGGTCACCGGTCGGGGCAAGACCTCCATGGTGGATCACTTCGACCGCTCGCCGTCGCTGGAGGCCCACCTGGAGAAGAAGGGCGACCAGAAGCGGCTCGAAGCGGTACGCAGGCCGAGCGAACTGGTCGAGATCTTCACCTCCCGGCAGCACGAGCCGCTCGGGCTGGGGCATGCGGTCGGCTG
The DNA here is from genome assembly GCF_044458865.1 of Micromonospora sp. NPDC050417. Classification (NCBI taxonomy): domain Bacteria; kingdom Bacillati; phylum Actinomycetota; class Actinomycetes; order Micromonosporales; family Micromonosporaceae; genus Micromonospora; species Micromonospora sp. NPDC050417. The sequence continues at coordinate 228,858 of NZ_JBITIH010000009.1, read as the reverse complement.
CGCCGAGTCGCACGTGGGCACCGACGCGCCGTTCGCGGTGCTGCTCGGCGACGAGTTCGTCGACCTGAGCGAGCCGCTGCTGCCGGCGATGCTCGAACTTCAGGCCCGGACCAACGGGATCGTGCTCGCCTTCATGGAGGTCTCTCCTGAGGAGACCAAGCGGTACGGCATCGCCTCGGTGGCGCCGGCCGAGCCGGAGCTGACCGACATCGGCGAGGTGGTCCGGGTAACCGGGCTGGTGGAGAAGCCGGAGCCGGACGACGCGCCGAGCAACCTCGCTGTCCTCGGCCGGTACATTCTGCCTGGCAAGATCTTCGAGGCGATCCGGCGTACCGGGCCGGGCAGCGGCGGTGAGATCCAGCTGACCGACGCGATGGCGACCCTGCTGGACGAGGGGACCCCCGTGCACGCGATCGTCTACCGAGGTACCCGGTTCGACACCGGCATGCCGCTGGGTTACCTCCAGGCGGTGGTGCAGCTCGCCTCCCAGCGTGAGGACATGGGACGGGAGTTCCGTCAGTGGCTGGCCGACTTCGTCGGCTCCGAGCAGTTCGGCGGGCGCAATACATGACAGCCACGGCCGATGCCGAGGCGGCCGCTAACGAGCTGACGCCGCTCGCCGACTACCTGGGCAGCACGCTGCGCAGGTTGCGGGCGCTGCCTCCGCTCGACCTCGACCTGACCCAGGCGTACGGAAACGTCCTCGCCGAGGACGTGGTCGCGCCGCACGCGTACCCGGCGTTCGACCAGGCCGCGATCGACGGGTACGCGGCCCGCTGGGACGACCTGGCCGGTGCCGGACGGGGTGGATTCGCCTCGTCCGGCTCCGGTGCCTCCGCCGGTCGCCGTCCCGGCGACACCCGCCCGGTACGGCTCAACGTCGTCGGTGACCTCGGCGCGGCGAGTTGGCGTCCGGTCCGGCTCACCCCGGGTTCGTGTTTCTCGGTGGCGGCCGGGTCACCGCTGCCGGTCGCCGCCGACGTGGTCGTACCGGTGGAGTGGACCGACCAGGGCATGGCCGCGGTGGAGATCTTCCGGGTGCCGAAACGCGGGTACGGCCTGCGTCGCGTCGGTGAGGAGGTGCAGGCCGGCACGCTGCTCGCCCGTTCCGGCGCGTACGTCTCCCCGGCGCTGGTCGCGGTCTTCGCCGCCACCGGTATCGGACACGTGGTGGTCCGGCCCAGTCCTCGGGTGGTGATCGTGGCGACCGGTGACGAGTTGGTCGAGGTGGGGCGGGGCAGCCAGCCCGGTCAGGTGGTGGACACCAACTCGCACGCGTTGACCGCGGCTGCCGCAGAGGTGGGGGCGCTCGCGTACCGGGTCGGGATCTGCGACGACGATCCCGAAGGGCTGCGTGGGCTGCTGGAGGACCAGACCCTGCGGGCCGACCTGATCATCACCACCGGGGGCACCGGCACCGGGCCGGGGGACATGGTGCGACGGATTCTCTCCCGCCGGGACGGCGGCCGGGCCGGGCCGGTGGCCTTCACCGAGGTTGCCCTGTACCCCGGAAGTGCCCTCGGATTCGGTACGGTCGGTGCCGAGGAGGTTCCGGTGGTCTGTCTGCCCGGTGAACCCGGTGCCGCGTTGATCGGCTTCGAGATGCTGGCCCGTCCGGCGATCCAGCTCCTTGCTGGCGCCGAGCCGGTGTTCCGGCCGAGCGTGCGTGCCCATCTACTGGAGACCGTCTCGTCTCCCGGTGGCCTGCGTGAGTTCCGTCCCGCGCACGTGGCCGAGCGGCGCGGCGGTGGTTACACCGTGCAGCCGTTGCGGGGCGGCCCGCACACTCTCGCCGGCCTGGCCGAGGCGAACGGCCTGCTGGTTCTCGGTGAGCGGGTGACCACAGCGGCGGCCGGTTCCACCGTGGACGTGCTGCTGCTGGACCGGCGCCGATGAGTCTGATCGGGACACCGGGCTGGCCGGTGGCGCTCGTCGACGGTCCGGTGTTGCTACGCCCGTACAAGCGGACGGACGCGGTCGCCTGGTCCGAGGTGCGTCGGGCCAACCGGGTGTGGCTGGCCCCGTGGGAGACCGCTCCCGCCGGAGGGTGGGACGAACTCAACTCGCCGACCGCGTTCCGCTACGTCCACCGCGACCAGCGCCGGTCGGCGCGGCGCGGCGAGAGCATGCCGTTCGCGATCTGCCTGCGCGAACACGGGCGGGAACGGCTGGTCGGGCACATCAACCTGGGCAACATCGTGCGTCGGGCGTTCTGCTCCGCGTACGTCGGCTACTGGATCGACTCGCGGGTTGCCGGGCGGGGTCTGATGCCGACCGCGTTGGCGCTCGTCGCCGACCATGCGTTCGGCCAGGGTGGGCTGCACCGGATCGAGGTCAACATCCGGCCGGAGAACGGCCCCTCGCGTCGGGTGGTGGAGAAGCTCGGCTTCCGCGAGGAGTCGTACCACCCGCGCTACATGCACATCGACGGCGCGTGGCGCGACCACATCGGGTACGCCATGACCAGCGAGGAGGTCGCGGCCGAGGGCGGTCTGCTGGCCCGCTGGCACCGACTCCGTACCGTCACTTCTTGATCATCTGTGACTCGACGTGATCGGCGCGGCGCGCGTTGATCCTGGTGTACCGCCCGTAACCTGAAGTAACTGGATGTGCGGTAACCGTCCGGTGGTCGTCACGGCCCTGCTGCTTCGGTGGGTCGCCCGGTCACGGTCGCGGTTGCCCGACGTGGGTGACGGGAGGGGTGAGGGTGCCGGCCTCGGTGCTCCTCGCCGTCCTCGCCGCCGCCGGTCTGCTCGCCTTCGCGCCAGCGCTGGTTCGCCGGTACGACGCCACGGAGCGGCTGGTGGCGGAGCGGGCGCAGTCGACGGCGCGGGTGTTACAGCGCCGCCGACGACGTCGCACTGTCCCGGGACGACAGCCCGTGAACCCGTCCCGTGTCCTCACGGTTACTCTGCGCGGTGAATCGCGGGCGGAGAATCCGGTCTACGGAATGCCCGATCCGGTCTCCGCTCCGCCCGCGACCGGGCGCCGAGCGAGCCGGCTGCGCGCCGTACCCCGCTCCGGGGCGCGGTCACGCCGCCGCCCGCCGCCCCGCCGGCACACCCCGGCCGTCTATCGGCGCCGACGGGTCTTCGCCGCCCTGCTCCTGCTCAACCTCGCCGAGCTGATCGGGGTGATCACGGTCAGCCCCGGCTTCTGGATCAGCTTCGCGGTCACCGGCACCCTGCTCGTCGCGTACGTCGTACACCTGCGCAACCGGGCCATCGTCGACCGCCGGCGCCGGCGCATGCAGGCCCGGGAGGCGGCCTGGCTGGCCGCCCGGCAGGCCGAGGTACGCCGGGAGCAGGCCCGCCGCGCGGCGGCCCGCCGGGAGGCGCAGCGTCGGCTGGCGGCCCAGCGCGAAGCGGTACGGCGCGCCGCGATGGGCCTCGACCGGCCGAACGACCTGCCCGCCGCGGCCAGCGGTGGACGCACCCGGGGCTCGGTCTCCTACCGTGGCTCCGGTGGCCTGCGCGGTCGCCCGTACGAGGCCGGTCGCGGCTCCCACTCCGCCTGACCCTGGTCGAACCCGATCTTGTGTTGGCCCACCGGACTGGACCGGTGTCGGAGTCGCCGCGCCGGGGGGCGGATTCGCCCCCCGGGCGCCGTACCTGTTAACCTTGGCGCCGGTTCGCCGTTGAGGTTCGGATGGCGGGTCGATCGTCCGGCGCGAGTCGGGCGAGGGGTTGTGGCGCAGCCTGGTAGCGCACCTCGTTCGCATCGAGGGGGTCAGGGGTTCGAATCCCCTCAACTCCACCAAGAGGTGGCAGTTCAAAGGCGGTTTCTCGGAAGATCGAGAAGCCGCCTTCATCGTTTGACGGTGGGAAAGAGGGCGACCGAACGTGACCACCCGGGCTGATGTCGACGCGGCTGCCGTACGGATCGCCGGGCACGTCCGGCGTACCCCGCTGATCGAAATGGATCAGGACGGACGGGGCGGACCGGGCTGGTTCAAGTGCGAGTTCATGCAGCACACCGGCACCTTCAAGGCCCGGGGTGCGGTGAACCGGCTGCTCGCCGCCCGCGAAACCGGTGAACTCGACCCGGCGGTCGGGATCGTGGTCGCCTCCGGGGGCAACGCCGGCCTCGCCAACGCGTACGCGGCGCGGGCGTTCGGCGTACCGGCGACGGTGTTCGTGCCGCTGACCGCACCGGCGGTGAAGGTGGCGAAGCTCAGGTCGTACGGCGCCACCGTGGTCCAGCACGGCAACGAGTACGCCGAGGCGTACGAGGCGGCCCTCAAGACGGTCGCCGAGACCGGGGCGGTCTACTGCCACGCGTACGACCAGCCGGAGATCGTCGCCGGTGCGGGCACCGCCGGCAGCGAACTGATCGAACAGCTCGACGGGGCGGTCGACACCATCCTCGTCGCGGTCGGTGGAGGCGGGCTGATGGCCGGCATCGCCGCCGCCGCCGAGGGCGTGGCCCGGGTCGCCGGGGTCGAACCGGTCACCATCCCCACCCTGCACACCGCGCTCACCGAGGGAGGGCCGGTCGACGTACCGGTGTCGGGGATCGCCGCCGACTCGCTCGGCGCCCGCCGGCTCGGTGAGATCGCGTACGCGGTCGCCACCCGGACCGGCGTACACGCGGTCCTCGTCTCCGACGACGACCTGGTCACCGCCCGGCAACAGCTCTGGGACCGGTGGCGGATCGGGGTCGAGTACGGCGCCTGTGCCGCGTACGCGGCACTCGCCTCCGGCGCCTACCGGCCCGAACCGGGCGAGCGGGTCGCGGTGCTGCTCTGCGGCGCCAACACCGACCCGTCCGACCTGTAGCCGCCCGGTTCCGGAAACCGCTGACCGGCCGGCTGCCCGGACGTACGATCACGTTCTTCGAGGATGCCGTCGGCCACGGCGCCAGGGAGAGGGAAAAGACCGGTGTCGGCTTCGACGGCGTTGGTCCGGCCGGTCGGGCCGGACGACTATGACGCGGTAGCGGCGATCTACGCCTACTACGTCACCGAAACCGTGATCACCTTCGACGAGACGCCGCCGAGTGCCGACGACTGGCGGCGCCGGAGCGAGACACTGCACGCGGCCGGGATGCCGTTCCTGGTGGTCGAGGTCGGTGGCGAGATCGCCGGATACGGGTACGCGAGCCAGTGGCGGCCGAAGCCGGCGTACCGGCACTCGGCCGAGAACAGCATCTACCTCGCTCCGGACCGGACCGGGGCCGGGCTCGGATCGCTGCTGCTCGGCGCGGTGCTGGACGGGTGCACGGCGGCCGGCGTACGTCAGGTGGTGGCGGTGATCGCCGAGGGCGGGGATGCCTCGGTAGCCCTGCACCGCCGGTACGGCTTCGTCGAGGCGGGCAGGTTGCGGTCGGTCGGCTTCAAACACGGCCGGTGGGTCGACACCCTGCTCTACCAACGCGACCTCGGCGACCGCAGCGCCTCCCCACCCACTCCGGTCTAGCGTCAGCCTGCGACGGCGCAAGGGTCAGCGGCGGGTCAGCCGGTCCCACACGCCCGGCGGTTCGAGCCGGTCGTCGGCGCGTAGCGCCGTACCGACCGCCGGTTGGTTGCCGACGGTCGCGAGCGCCCGACCGTGTTCGGCGCCCGCCGTGAACTCCCTCGGCATCGTCGGGATCTCGGTCCCGAGCCGTACGTCGAGGCCCGGCCAGCCGATCACGTCGAGATTCTGCCCGGCGCGCAGCGTCGTACCGGTGCCGAGCGGTCCGCGTACGGTCGCCACCTCCCGCCCCGCCGGGACGACCGTGTGTACGCCGAGCGCCGCCGCCGCAGCCCGGACCAGCGGCGTCGTCGCGGCGAACACCGACCGCAACTGGGCCGGGGTGTCCTTGCCGGGCTGTCCCAGGATCGCGCCGACCACGAGGAACTGGGCCGAGCCGACCTTCGCCACCGAGGCGAAGGTGAAACACCCCCCGGCCTGGTCGGTGGAGCCGGTCTTGACCCCGACCACCCCGTCCTGGCCGAGTAGGTGGTTGTAGTTGGTCACCGTGCCCGCCACCGGCAGGGTCGCCCTCGGCTGGGCGACGATCTCCGCGAAGGCGGGCAGGGCCATCGCCTTACGGGTCAGGATCACCTGGTCGACGGCGGTGCTGACGGTGTCGGGGGCGAGGCCGGCCGGGTCGGTGTAGCGGGTGTTCGTCATCCCCAGCCCGGTCGCCATCGCGTTCATCTTCGCGACGAACGCGGCGACGCTCCCGGCGTCCCAGGCGGCGAGGATCCGGGCCATGTTGTTCGCCGACGGCAGCAGCACCGCCTGCAACGCCTCCCGCTGGGTGAACCTCGCCCCGGCCGCGACCCGGACCAGGGACTCGCCGCGCGCCTGCTCAGCCGGGTACGCCGCCGCCTGCTCGGCGCTGACAGTCAGGCTCGGCCCCGGTTCGCCGACCCGCAGCGGATGGTCGGTCAGTACGACGTACGCCGTCATCACCTTCGCCACGCTGCCGATCGGCACCGGGGTCTGCGTACCGTGGTTGCCCAGGTCACCGACGCCGTCGACGGCGACGGCGGCCTGCCCGGTCGACGGCCACGGCAACTGTGGGACGGTGCCGGGGATCCGGGACGTGGTGGGCAGGGTCGCCTCGGCTGTCGGCCGTGACGGCTGGTGCCAGAGTGGCTGGGCGACGATCAGCGCCATCGCGACCAGGACCGGCGCCAGTACGGCGGGCCAGAGCGGCCGTCGCCGACGCGGCCGGGGTTGTGTGGGGGTCTGCGGTGCCGACTGGTACATGGGCGGTGTTCTTCCCAGATGTCCGCCGAACATGACCGCTGACCCGGTGCCGATTCGGACACGCGCCGCTGCCGGGCCCTCCTGCTCACGATGACGGACTGACCGCCCCGGTCACGGGTTGCGGCGCAGGAGGTAGGTGTCCATGATCCAGCCCTTGCGTCGGCGCAGATCCTGTCGGAGCCGCTCGATCTCGTCGACCACCTCGTCGAGCCGGCCGGCGACCAGCGCCTCGTCCTCCGTACCGAGGTACGCGCCCCAGTAGATGTCGATCTCCTGGTCCCGGTACGCCTTACATGCCAGGTGCGCGTCGAGCATCACCACGATGTCGTCCACCCCGGACGGCAGCCCTTCGGCGAGCCGCCGCCCGGTCGTGATCTGCACCGCGCCCGCCACCCGGTTCAGCGTCACCCGGTGCCGCGCGGCGAGCGCCTGCACACTGCTGATCCCCGGGATCACCTCGTATTCGATCGGCAGTACGCCACGGGCGGCGATGGTGTCGAGCACCCGGACGGTGCCGTCGTAGAGCGACGGGTCGCCCCAGACCAGGAAACCGCCGACGCCGCCGTCGTCAAGCTCGGCCGCGATGACCCGTTCGAGCAGCTTGGCGCGTCCGTCGCGCCAGTGCCGTACCGCCTCGGGGTAGTCGGCGGCGGCGCGGTCCCGGGGCGGATCCGCGACCAGCACCTCCCGGTAGCGTCCCGGTCCGACGAAGCGGTCACAGAGCTGCCGCCGGGCCACCGTCAGATCCGCCGCCGCCTCCCCCTTGTCCAGGACGAAGAAGACGTCGACCGCGTGGAGCGCGTCGACCGCCCCGACGGTGAGCTGACCCGGGTCACCGGCCCCGATCCCGATCACCAACAGCTTCCGCATCCCCGCGCTCCTCACCCCACCGCCGGTCGACGCCCAGGAGCAGGCACGACGCCTCCGACACTATGTGGCGAGCTGCCCGGAGATCGGTCAGGGCGGAGACGGGTCCTGGTTTTCCGGCGCGACAAGCAAACTATCCGGCGGCGCCAGCGTCGTTATGGCGGAGGTGGGCTGTGGACCAGGGCTCCGAGGACGAGTTCACCGCATTCGTCAACGAACGCGGTGAAGCTCTGCTGCGGGTCGCGTACGCCCTCGCCGGTGACCAGTACGCCGCCGAGGACCTGTTGCAGGACGCGCTCGCCAAGGCGTACGCACGCTGGCCGAAGATCCGGGGTGAGGCCGAACCGTACGTACGTCGGATCCTCTACAACGACCAGGTCTCCGGCTGGCGGCGCCGGAAACGACGCCCGGAGGTGCCGCTCGCGGTCACGCCGGAACCCGCAGCCGGTGGCGACACCGCCGACGACACCGTGCTCCAGATGATGCTCCGGGACGCGCTGCGGATGCTCCCACCCCGCCAGCGGGCAGTGCTGGTGCTGCGCTACCTCGAAGACCTCAGCGTGGAACAGACCGCGGAGCTGCTCGGCTGCCAGACCGGCACGGTGGCGAGCCAGTCCTCACGGGCACTGACCAAACTCCGCGACCTGGTCCCCGCCTTCGACAGCCTGGGCGCCGGCAACGACGCCACACAGCGGTACGAGCAAGCCGATCGGAACGAACCCCGGACCCGGTGGGAGACGGCGCGATGAGCCACGCCACTGACGAAGCCCTGCGTCGGGCCGTACGCGGATTGGCCGACGAAGCCCGCCCCGTGACCAACCTGGCACCGATCGCTATGGCCCGGGGGCAGCGGGTACGGCGCCGCCGCCGAGCAGTCGGTGTCGCCGCGACGGTGGCCGTGATCGGGGCGCTGACCGCACCCTTCGTCTGGCTTCGCCCCGGTCCGGGACCGGAACTCGCCACACCGACCGGAGGCGTCGCCCCCGTCAACGGTTACCCCGGCGCCCCGGCCGAACCACCCCCGGGCGCCGGTGCCCCCTGGACCTACGTCCCGCTCCCGCTCTCCGACAAACTGATGGTGGTCGGTGGGACCACCACCGGGTCACCTGGTGGCCGGCCCTACGTCTTCGACCGCACCCGGAACCAGTACGTCACCTTCAGCGAGTACGACGAAATCTGGGCGGCGCCGCGCGGCAACTTCGCCGCCGCCTACGACTACAGCCGACCGGAGGAAACCGGCCTGCTCGACGTCCCGACCGGAGCCGTCACCTGGGTGCCGACCGGCAACCACCGGATGCACCCGCAGTGGTCGCCCGATGGGCGCCTGCTCCTGCTGACCCTGCCGACAAAGGGCTCGACCGGTGGTTACACCGCCGTCATCGTCACCGCCGCCGACGGGCGCGCGCGCAGGTTCGGAGTGGACGGACAGAAATTCCCCTGCACCGAATACTGCCAGTTCACCTGGATGCCGGACGGCAACGAGATCGCCTTCCCGCAGGACGACCCGAGTCGTGCACGGCAGCCGGACGGCCGCCCACCCCGTCGTGGGCTGCAACTCTTCTCCGCCGACGAGGTCAGGCCGACCCGGCTCCTGCCGATCCGGGGCGACGTGGACGGGACGTACTCGTGGTCGCCGGACGGCCAGCTCGCGGTCGTCCAGGCCGAGCGGGACGTACAACTCACCACCGTGTCGACCGGCGCCGTCGTCGGGACGTTGACCAGGGCGGATGCGCATTGGCTGACCGACGACCGGCTGATGTACCTGACCACCGATCGGGAGCGGCAGGTCGCGACCGAAACCGATCTGAAGGGCAAGAAGGTACGTGAGGTGCCGCTCCCGGTCGAGCTGACCGGCCGCCTCCTCTTCGTCGGAGCCCGCTGACCTGACGGGTAGCTGACAACCTGGCGAGTCGAGGTGGAGCGGGGCGCCGAACCCTGGCTTGATGAGCGCAATCATCGACGCTCTCAACGTGAGGACCGCTGATGGCAGACGCCGTGCCTTTATGGGCACACAGCCCCGCCCCCGGCAGCAACCAGTGGCACGGATTGGTCGAGCATCTCCGTGGAACCGCCGAGCTGGCCCGCCGGTTCGCCGCTCCCTTCGGCGGCGGTGATGTCGCCTACTGGCTGGGGGCGTTGCACGACGTGGGCAAGGCGGCCTGCGGCTGGCAGGACAAACTCACGACGGTGGCGAACACCGGTGCGCCGGTGGGAATCGACCACAAGTCCTTGGGTACGCGAATCGCCGCCGAGCGGGGACTCGGCGGGTTCGCGAACGGGATCTTCGGTCACCACGGCGGCCTCGTCGACGGTCCGCTCCTGCTCGGGGCGTTGAAGAAACGACTGGTCGACAACGCTGCCAACGTCGCCTCGGCTGAAGCGGTGTTGGCGCAGCTGTTGCCGGACCTGCCGGCCGATCTTGCGCCGTTCATACCAGCGGTGTGGCTCCGAGAGCCGTTGGTGGGCGAGATGGCGTTGCGTCTCTGCTACAGCGCCCTGGTGGATGCCGACAGCCTCGACACCAGCGCCCACTTTCGGAGACTGCCCGGCCCGCAGGTGCGGCCAGACGCTGACTTTGACCGCCTCTACAAGCTGTTCGAGCAGCGGCGCGGTGAGGAGTTGGCCGGCCGAGGGAGCAGCCCGATCGCAGCGCTTCGGGACCGGGTCTACGCAGAATGTCTCGCCGCTGCGGAGCGCGAGCCCGGGGTTTTCCGACTGGGTGCGCCGACGGGGGCCGGCAAGACGCTGGCCAGTGGCGGGTTCGCCCTTCGCCACGCCGCACTGCACGGCAAACGTCGGGTGATCGTCGCCGTTCCGTTCCTGACCATCACCGAGCAGAACGCCGCCGTCTATCGGCGGTTGCTCGACGAGGACGGGACGGAGCCCGCCGTGCTGGAGCACCACAGCCAGGCCAACTTCGACGACGACGTTGCCCGCCGTTGGGCACGGTTGGCGGCGGAGAACTGGGACGCCCCGTTCGTCGTCACGACCTTCGTCCGGCTCTTCGAGTCCCTGTACGCACGTAAGCCCGCCGCGATGCGCCGGGTGCACCGCCTCGCCAACGCGGTGATCGTGCTGGACGAGGTGCAGGCGCTGCCGCACCCGATGCTCGCCCCGATCCTCGACGGGCTTCGCCTGCTGGTCGAACACTTCGGTGCCACCGTGCTGCTCTCGTCGGCCACCCAGCCAAGCTTCTGGGCGCTGGAGGAGTTCAAGGGCGTACGTCAGGTCGATCTGATCCAGGACACGCCCAAGCTGGTCAGTGAGCTGCGGCGGGTCCGGTTCGAATGGCAGGTCACCGAACCGAAGCCGACTCTCGCGGAGATCGCCACACAGGCGGCAGCGGAACCAGCGGCGTTGGTCGTGGTCAACACGACCGCGAACGCGAAAGTGGTCTTCGACTGCTGGCGGGACACCGAACCCGAGAGCGCCGCGTGGCACCTCTCGACCCGGATGTGCCCAGCGCATCGACAACACGTGCTTGCCCAGGTGCGCCAGCGACTCAAGCGGGGCGAGCGGGTCCTGCTGGTCTCTACCCAGTTGGTGGAAGCAGGGGTGGACGTCGACTTTCCGGTGGTGTTCCGCGCGATGGCGCCGGCCGACTCGCTGCTCCAGGCCGCCGGGCGAGCAAACCGGGAGGGCCTGCTGCCACAGGGAGGGCGCGTGGTCATCTTTGCGCCCGCAGACGGTGGCCAGCCGCCCACGTACAAGACCCTCGTCGGCTGCGCGGGCCAGCATTTCGGTCCCGACAAGGACGACCCCGACGACCTGGCCGCCCTCGGCCGCTATTACTGCGACGTGTACGACGCGCTGAACCTGGCAGATGTCGGTCAGGTCGGGCAGGCGATCCAGAAGGCCCGTGGCCGCTGGGAGTTCGAAACCGTCTCGGATGGTCCGGTGATCGATCCCGTTAGTAAGAAACGCGACCGTAAGCGGGCATTCCGCATGATCGACGACGAGGGAATCTCGGTGGTGACGCCGCAGGGTGCGTTGGCACCGGAGAAGCATCGTGAGCTGGAGCAGGTGATCGAGGAGCTACGGAGCGCGCCGGTGCCGGACATGGCGAAGCTGCGTCTGCTCCAGCCGTACACCACGAACGTACACAAGAGCGCGCTGCGCAACCTGGGCGTGGGCGCGCTGATGAAGCCGATGCTCGGCACCGACGTGCGCCCTGGCGCGCTGGTCGAGTGGTGTGGGCGGTACGACCCGGACACCGGCATCGACTTCGACCCCTGCCTTGAAGACTTCGTCCTGTAGTGGGACGAGGGTCTGGACGACCTATGGCTGAGTCGTCGGTTGGACGAACATCGGAATGTCTCGTCCAACCGACGACTCAGGGCTCAGCTCATCCAGTGTTGGATTACAACGATTCCGATAATGCCGGCCGCGAGACCTAATGCGCCTCGAATGCCTAGCTTGAGGCCCACTTCAAAATTCAAGTTGAAGGCCGAGGTGGGCTCTTGTGGCCTCCGGTCAGGCGGTTGGGATTCTAAGATTTGAATGATCCTCACCTGTCTCCTTGCTGATCGTTAGCGCGGTATGCGACGCGGGTGATGTGAGGGGAAAACGAATGCTCTACTGATTCCGTTCCGCGACTGGCTGGGGAACAGTGACGAGAATGGCATACGTTTTGGTCTCTCGGCAAGCCTCGCTGTCGTGATCGTTCGGGGCGCTAAAACACCTACAACGAAGTCGCGTCGAGACGTCGAGGTGAGGCTAGATTGACAATGGGGTCTAGGTGACGGAGTCTGGGGTTCGGGACTCCAGAGGTCGTCTACCTTGCGCCGCTGGTTGTTGGTGTCCTGGGCTCGATCCTCATGGTGCGTTCGCCCAATGGCGTGCGCCTGCGGCGTCTGTCTGCCGAGGCTAGAAACGTTGTCGGTGAAGGGCGCGCCGATCGAACCATTAGCGATCATCCTTGCTCGCCCACGACGGACGGGTTGTCCGTCGTGGGCGACTCAGGGTTGACGGGCGCTCGCGATTCTGGCTGAATTTGTCGCCTACTTGTCCTCGGGTACCCCTTCCAATTGGTGGCCGCCCGATTTGGTTGTCCTGATCATCTTTTCGTGGTTGACGAGTGTTGTTGCGCGACGGAAACTCTCGTGGATTGTCATACCCCTCACGGATCCTTGTGATCGACGTGCTGGTCGGCTCCTGTGGCCAGTCGAATCCAGTTCATGTTCGTTGATGATCGCCATTAGGAGGACGACTGTGACAGCGGAGGTGGTCAACGGGGTTGCGCTGCGGCGGAGCCCTGACGGGGACCTTCCGGTGGTGGTGCAGGTCAGCGCCGAGGCGGCGTTGTTCTCCCGTCCGGAGTTGAAGGTCGAGCGGGTGAGTTATCCCGTGATGACGCCGTCGGCGGCGGTCGGTGTGCTGGAGTCGATCTTCTGGAAGCCGGAGATCCGATACTCGATCGTGGCGATCGAGGTGCTCAAGCCGATCAGGCAGTTCACCATCCGACGTAATGAGACTTCGGATGTTGCCCCGCTCGCCGAGGCGATCAAGGGAACGCGGCGGGTGGATACGGCGGCCCGTCGGGATCAGCGCAACGCGGTCTGCCTGCGCGATGTCGCGTACCGGATTCATGCCCACATCGAGTTGGCTTCCCACGCGGACAAACCGGTTGCCGCGTACCGGGATCAGTTGCGTCGCCGGGTCCGCAGGGGTGCCTGCTTCCAGCAGCCCTACCTGGGCACGCGCGAGTTCACCGCCGACTTCGGCTGGCCCGACGACAGCCCGCGCGAGCCGGTCGACGAGGAGGTCGGCATCATGCTGCACTCCATCCACCGGGACGGCAGTTCGGCTCAGCCGAAGATGGAGTGGTTCGCCGCGCGGATCGTCGACGGCGTGCTGGCGGTGCCGGAACGTGGGATGGAGTTGGCGCTGCCGGAAGGTCTGGTGGCCTAGTGCTGCTCCAGCGGCTGGTCGAGTATGCCGACACCAGCGACGATGCGTTCCCGCCGTTCTACGCTCGGAAATCGGTGCGATGGACTCTCAACATCGCGGCCGACGGGACTCCGACCGGGGACTTCGTCGACACGGCGGAGCCGAGCGACCCGCAGCGGAAGTTCGGCGTCTCCCGATTGGTGCCGTCGGTTACCCGTACGGTCGGGATCGCGCCGGTGCTCGGGGTCGACAACGGGGAGTATGTCTTCGGTTGGCTGGCCGAAGGAGCGAAGCCGGACCGGGTGGCGAAGCAGTACGAAGCGTTCCGGGAACTGGTCGGGGAGTGGGCCACAGCAGAGCCGACTGGCCCCGGTCCCGCCATCGCCGCCTTTTACCGCGACGGCCACGACCGCAAACTTGAGCCGCCGGACGGGTGGGCCCGTCCCGACCTGATCACGTTTCGGGTCGCGGGAAAGTACGCGGCGGAAACCGAGGAAGCCAAACGTTTCTGGGCCGGCGTAGCCGGTGACCGGAAGGGGTCCGGACGGATCGGTCTCTGCCTGGTCTGCGGTCAGGTGCAGCCGTTGCTGAAGACGATCCCGCAGCAGATCCCGCAGCGTTGGCTGCCGGGCGCCACCCAGGGTGCCTCCCTGGTCAGCATGAACGAGGCAACGCACGGCTACGAGCTGCAGAAGTTTCTGACCAACACGCCGATCTGCGCCGACTGTGGCCTGAAGTTCATGACGGCGCTGACCGGGTTGCTCTCCGACCCACAGCACAGCACCGCGTTCTCTGGCCAGAATGCTCGGTTGGCCTGGTGGGTGCTGGGCGGGTCGACGTACAACCCCATGGCCATGGTCGAGCAGCCGGACCCGGTCGTGATCGGCGAGATGCTCGGCGGGGCGGTCACCGGTTCGGAGCGCGGCGTGGACGACTTCTCCACCTACTGCGCTGTGACGGTCGGCGGGAATGTCGCCCGTGTGGTCGTACGGGACTGGGTCGAGCAACCGCTCCCCAAGATTCAGAAGAACATCAAGAACTGGTTCGCCGACTGCGGAATGGTCGACGCCTGGACCGCTGAGATCGTCTACGCCGGCGTGCCGCATTTTGCCCGGGTCGCTGGTCGTTTCGAGGCTGGCCGCAACGGGGCCAGCGGGTCCTGGACGAAGTTCGGTGCCTCGGCGGAGCATCGCCCGCCGGACATGTTCCACCGGCTGATCGGTGCCGCCCTGCTCGGCCGGCCGCTGCCACCGAAACTGCTGCACCACGTCATCAACCGAATCCGGTTGGACGGGCGGCTCGACGCACCCCGTGCCGGCCTGATCCGGCTCGCCCTGCGCCGTCACCCGTACCTGAATCACGACGACCGAGAGAGGCTGACGCCGACCTTGAACGAGGAGAAGAAGCACCCGGCATACGTGTCCGGCCGGATCTTCGCCGTCATGGACGACTTGCAACGCACCGTGTTCCGGGTCGCCGACCAGAAGATCAACACGACGTTCGCCGAGCGCTACTTCGGGCGAGCCATCGACAACCCCCAGGTGGTGCTGGTCTCGGGACGGCGTAACACCACCGCCTGGCTCAAGCGGCTCCGCGGGCCACTGCACCGCCCGAACTGGTCCGAGGCGTACGAGCGGCGTCTCGACGACCTGTTCAACCGCCTCGAAAAGATCCCCAGCGGTGCCGTGCTGACCGACAAGGCCGAGTTCATCCTCGGCTACCACCAGCAGCGTGCGGATCTGCGCGCGGAGCGGATCGCGGCAGCCGCGAACAAGAAGAAGACCGACCTGCCCCCGGAGCCGGAACAAGAGGCGCCGAAGCTCGAAGGAGACGACAACGCATGACCGCCGCCCACCTCGACCCGACCCGGCGTCATGACGCCGTGCTGCTCTTCGACGTCTCCGACGGCAACCCGAACGGCGACCCGGACGCGGGCAACCAGCCACGTACCGACGACGAGAGCGGCCAGGGGCTCGTCACCGACGTGGCGATCAAGCGCAAGATCCGGGACACCGTCTCCCTGGTGCGTGGCGACGACCCGCGTTACGGCATCTTCGTCGAGGCCGGTTTCGCGCTGAACACCCGGATCGAGGCCGCGCTCAAGGCCAACCCCGGCAAGGCTGACGAAGCGCAGCGCTGGCTCTGCGAGCACTACTTCGACATCCGGATGTTCGGCGGCGTGCTCAGCACCGGCAAGGGTGGCGGTGCCGGCCAGGTGCGCGGGCCGTTGCAGCTCACCTTCGCCCGCAGCATCGACCCCATCCTGCCGACCGATCACACCATCACCCGAGTCACCCAGACCCGACAGGAAGACATAGACAAAGGCGAGCGTACGGAGATCGGCTCGAAGTGGACGGTCCCGTACGGGCTCTACCGGGCGCACGCGTTCTACTCCGCGCCCCGAGCTGCGAAGACCGGTGTCACCAGCGACGACCTGGCCGCATTCTGGCAGGCGATCAGCGTCATGTTCGACCATGACCGGGCCGCCACCAGGGGCGAGATGAAGCTCTGCGGTCTTTACATCTTCAGCCACCCGGACGCGTTCGGCGTCGCGCCGTCGGCCAGCCTCACCCAACGGGTAACCCTCAACCGGGCCAACCCGGACAAGGCGGCCCGCGCCCACACTGACTATGTGCGGGGCCTGGACGAGTCGGGCCTGCCCGAGGGCATCGAGCTGACCAAGCTGGTCGACCTCTGGCCGTGACCGACGCCGCCGCAGCGGACAGCGGCGCACGAGAAGTGCCGCTGTCCGCCCTGGAGCACTACGACTACTGCCAGCGCCAGACCGCCCTGATCCACGTCGAGGGAGTCTGGTCGGAGAGCGCGGAAACCGTACGCGGCGACCTCAGCCACACCGCCGTCGACCTGCCCGGAATCCAGCGCCGCCGTGGGCTCACCGTGGTGCGATCACTCCAGGTCTGGAGCGACACGCATGGGCTGCGCGGCGTCTGCGACATTGTCGAATTCGAAAACGGTACGGCGACCCCGGTCGAATACAAGGTCGGTCGCTACCTCCCCGGCGGCCCGGCCGAACTCCAACTCGCCGGCCAGGCACTCTGCCTGATCGAGGCCGGGTTTGCCGTCCCGACCGGATACGTCTACTCGGTCGCGGAACGGCGGCGGCATCCCGTACCGATCACCGCGAATCTGCTCGACCGGGTGGTGCGGGCGACCGAGGCCGTACGCGAACTGATGGCCAACGCCACGCTGCCGGCGGCCCGCAACGACAGCCGTTGCCGGAAGTGTTCCCTGCGCGAGGACTGCCTGCCCGAACTCACCGATGGGCGCCGGCAGTCCCCATCCGACCTGTTGACCCCACGACCGTTGGGACAGTGGCGTGACTGAGCTGCTCAACACCCTCTACGTGCAGACACCCGGCACCAGCCTGCACCTGGACGGCGACACCGTACGTGTCTTCCACCCCGACCAGCCCGGGCGCCGGATCCTGCCACTGGTCCGGATCGACCACTTCGTTGTCTTCGGCGGAGTCAACGTCACCGACGACCTGATCCTTCGCTGTGCGGACGAGGGAAGGTCCATCAGCTGGCTCACCGGAAACGGGCGATTCCGTGCCCGTACGGTCGGCCCGACCACCGGCAACCCACTGCTGCGGCAGTCCCAGCACCGGGTGGCCGACTCAGCCGAACAGCGCCTGCGCATCGCGGTCGCGATGGTGGCCGGCAAGATTCACAACTCCCGTCAGGTGCTGCTCCGCACCGCCCGCGACAGTTCGGGGCATCGCCAGACCGCGCTGCGGGCGAGCGCCGAACTGCTCGGTGAACGACTGGAACTGCTCCGGACTGCGGACAGTGCAAACGAAGTGCTCGGCGTCGAAGGCATCGCCGCCCGCGACTACTTCGCGGCGATGCCGTACCTACTGACTGACAACAAGGAGTGGAAAGCGTCCGGGCGAAACAAGCGCCCGCCGACCGACCCACTGAACTGCCTGCTCTCCTTCCTGTACGGAATGCTGCGAGTCGCTGTGCAGGGAGCGTTGGAGCAGGTCGGTCTTGATCCGTACATCGGGTTCCTGCACGGCGTGCGGCCCGGTAAGCCGGCACTTGCTCTCGACCTGATGGAGGAGTTCCGGCCGCTGCTCGCCGATCGGCTCGCGCTGACCCTGCTCAACCGGCGCGAGCTGACCCGCGACGACTTCGAGGCGCTGCCGAACGGCGGTTACCGGCTGACTGAGAACGGGCGGAAGTCGGTGCTCGCCGCGTGGCAACAGAGCCGTCAGCGCGTCTGGCCACACGTTCAACTGGGACGGGACGTGCCCGGGGCGCTGTTGCCGCTGGTGCAGGCCAGGCTCCTTGCCCGCCACCTGCGGGGCGACCTGGTCGCGTACCAGCCGTGGATGGTGAGCTGACCATGGATCTGCTGGTCACGTACGACGTGGAAACCGTCACCCCGCAAGGGCAGCGCCGGCTTCGCGCGGTGGCGAAGATCTGTGAGGCGTACGGTCACCGGGTCCAGAAGTCCGTGTTCGAGGTCGTCTGCCGAGACGCCGACAAGGTACGACTCGTCGCCGAGTTGCAAGCCGTCATCGACCCGGTCCGAGACAGTGTCAGGATCTACCGGCTGCCGGCAAGCGCACTCGACGACGTCGAACATCTCGGCAAGCCTCGGGCAGTTGATCCGCGTGGTCCGTTCGTGATCTAGGAACCCCAAGCTCACACGGAATCACCGAGGGGTTCCGAACCAGAGAGTCTGGATAAAGTGAACAAATCGGACCACGAGCAGACTTCAGGTGCATTGGCATTGGACTATTTGCCCTGCTCGCGAGCCGCTGCGCCCAGCCCCCGGACCGGGCGAGGATCGCAACCGGACTGACCCCGGAGCGGGGGTTGCAGGTGCACCCCGCTGCGCCCAGTCCCCGGACCGGGCGAGGATCGCAACACGATGGCGGTGTGCGCGGCACCGGCGGACTCCGCGGCTGCGCCCAGTCCCCGGACCGGGCGAGGATCGCAACCACCTTCTGATGGTCGTCTCACCGACCCCGATCGCGGCGGCTGCGCCCAGTCCCCGGACCGGGCGAGGATCGCAACTGACTCGGCGCGGGAACGCCGACCAGGAGCCCGAGCTGCGCCCAGTCCCCGGACCGGGCGAGGATCGCAACTCGACGGCCGGGTTGTCCCACACCTGCCAGCGGAGCGCTGCGCCCAGTCCCCGGACCGGGCGAGGATCGCAACGACTTCACGCCCGGCTCGGTCGCCGAGATGATCGCCGCTGCGCCCAGTCCCCGGACCGGGCGAGGATCGCAACGAAGGGCCTTGCCGTTACTGACTGTGTAGTGCGCATCGCTGCGCCCAGTCCCCGGACCGGGCGAGGATCGCAACACGACCAGGTTAAGGGCGAGCATGACGGTCACGAAGCCAAGCTGCGCCCAGTCCCCGGACCGGGCGAGGATCGCAACGAGAAGGGCGTCGGACAGGGGTGCAACAAGGCGGCGATCGCTGCGCCCAGTCCCCGGACCGGGCGAGGATCGCAACTTTAAGCTGGCCGGGGTGATGAGGACGTAGGGCACGCTGCGCCCAGTCCCCGGACCGGGCGAGGATCGCAACCGGAGGTGCCGAACCTGGATGTCGAGCCGGCGGACCTCCCGCTGCGCCCAGTCCCCGGACCGGGCGAGGATCGCAACACCTCGATCACCACCCGTGCCGCCCTCAGCAGCTCAAACCGCTGCGCCCAGTCCCCGGACCGGGCGAGGATCGCAACCCAGCAGCAGGACTCGGAGGCGGCCCCGGACTACTACGGCTGCGCCCAGTCCCCGGACCGGGCGAGGATCGCAACGCGTACCTGGTCGTCGTCCCAGTCCGGGTGGACCATGCTGCGCCCAGTCCCCGGACCGGGCGAGGATCGCAACCTTGTGGCCTACACCAACGGCGTCGATGGGGCGCTCCGGCTGCGCCCAGTCCCCGGACCGGGCGAGGATCGCAACTTGGCGTAGCTCCGGGTGTGGCGCATTGACTGCAACCAGCTGCGCCCAGTCCCCGGACCGGGCGAGGATCGCAACTTGTCGACCAGCCAGTCGACGATGATGACGACCGCGCGCTGCGCCCAGTCCCCGGACCGGGCGAGGATCGCAACACAGCACACCCCCGAATCCGAACAGGTCACGCAGGTGCTGCGCCCAGTCCCCGGACCGGGCGAGGATCGCAACGGTGATCCACAGCGGGACGGTGGGGTCCTGGATGGACGGCGCTGCGCCCAGTCCCCGGACCGGGCGAGGATCGCAACACGCCCGGACTGGTTCAGGCGGTCATCGCCAGCGGGCCGCTGCGCCCAGTCCCCGGACCGGGCGAGGATCGCAACTCATCGGGGCCGACCGGAACCTTGAGCGCGTGCGCGGCGGCTGCGCCCGGTCTTCGGACCAGGCGAGGATCGCAACCGATGTTGGCGAAGGGCGGTCACATCCTCCGCGCCGGCTGCGCCCGGTCTTCGGACCAGGCGAGGATCGCAACCCTGGGCGGCGACGATGGCCCGGAGCCCTCGCCTCGCTGCTGCGCCCGGTCTTCGGACCAGGCGAGGATCGCAACCAACTGGGCAAGCTCGCGGTGCAGGCCCCGGCGGTTACGCGCTGCGCCCGGTCTTCGGACCAGGCGAGGATCGCAACTGGTCCGGGCCACCACCAACCGACCTGGCAGCCGAACCGCTGCGCCCGGTCTTCGGACCAGGCGAGGATCGCAACGTGCTGGACTCCCCGGCGTACGACCGGGCGCACTACGGGCTGCGCCCGGTCTTCGGACCAGGCGAGGATCGCAACGGCATTGAGCGCGAGTGCGATATGGGGGTAGTTACCGGGCAGCTGCGCCCGGTCTTCGGGACCAGGCGAGGATCGCAACACGAACCAGTCAGCCATGCTTACTCCGCTCTCACGAGAGCTGCGCCCGGTCTTCGGACCAGGCGAGGATCGCAACCTCTCTGAGGTGTGGGACTACAAGCCGGGTGACCGACTCAGCTGCGCCCGGTCTTCGGACCAGGCGAGGATCGCAACCGCGTCGTCGACGTCGCCGCCTGCGCCGAGAGCCCGCTGCGCCCGGTCTTCGGACCAGGCGAGGATCGCAACCTGCCGGGTGTAACCCAGCAGGAAGCCCAGGCCATCGGGCTGCGCCCGGTCTTCGGACCAGGCGAGGATCGCAACAACAAGCTAAAGGCGGCCGTGGACACGCTGGTGAAGCGGCTGCGCCCGGTCTCCGGACCAGGCGAGGATCGCAACATCGCCCGGTCGAGGTCGGCAGTGAAGTAGAGCTGCTTGCTGCGCCCGGTCTCCGGACCGGGCGAGGATCGCAACGACCGGTCCGGCGTCGGCGAAGCGTACGAGGGACGCTGGCTGCGCCCGGTCTTCGGACCGGGCGAGGATCGCAACGAGGAAGGCCCGCTGTCCGAGCACGCGCGGGCGATGAAGGCTGCGCCCGGTCTTCGGACCGGGCGAGGATCGCAACGGGTGACCCAGTTAGACGGCACGCCTCTGCGGTCCACGCTGCGGCCGGTCTTCGGACCGGGCGAGGCTCGCGACCGCCAGAGGTTGCTTCGGGCCTGAGCCACGATCGAGTGGGCTGCGCCCGGTCTTCGGACCGGGCGAGGATCGCAACGCGGGCCCGGACGCCCAGCCACTCGGCGTACCAGACGGCTGCGCCCGGTCTTCGGACCGGGCGAGGATCGCAACCCTCTGACTCCATTCGGTGCCTCGCGAACATGGGAGGTGCTGCGCCCGGTCTTCGGACTGGGCGAGGACTGTAACGGCAACAAGCTGGCCGTGGACGGCCACGGCAACCGTCACCTCACATTCCTGGTCTCGTCCGACACCATCACCAGCCATCTAATCGGAATGCGCTGACCAGGGGTTATGGGGCACTAACATGCCCCATAACACCCGTCGTACCCGTGATTGATCCGTTTGGGCGGCACCCCCTCGGCCGCCTGGGCGTACGCCGCCGCGCACGGGGACGGGCCTGGAGGGGTAGACGACATGACGCAACTGGACAGCCGGCAACCGGAAACCAAAGTCGACGTACGGGCTGGTTATCGCGGTGACATCGAGGGGCTGCGGGCGCTCGCGGTCGTACTCGTGTTGTTGTCGCACGCGGGCCTGGACTTCCTCCCTGGTGGTTTCGTCGGGGTGGACGTTTTCTTTGTGATCTCCGGGTTCCTCATCACCGGACTCCTGGTCGCGGAGTTGGAACGCACCGGCAAGATCTCGATCACCGGCTTCTACGCCCGCCGGGCGAAACGGCTGCTGCCCGCCGCGGGTCTGGTGCTCGGCACCACGCTGGTGTTGACCCTCTTCTTCCTGCCGAAGACCCGCTGGGCGGAGACCGGCTGGGACGTGGTGGCAAGCGGGGCGTACGTGATGAACTGGCGGCTGGCGGAGCAGGCGGTCGACTATCTCGCGGTTGGTGACGCGCCGAGCATTCTTCAGCATTACTGGTCGCTCGCGGTCGAGGAGCAGTTTTACCTGGTCTGGCCGCTGCTGCTGATCGTGGCCGCCTGGGCTGGCTGGGCTCGGCGTCGCTGGCTGCTGGCCGCGCTGGCGTTGATCGCGGTCCCGTCGTTCGCCTGGTCGGTCTACCTGACCGAGTCTGACCCGGCCCGCTCCTACTTTGTCACCACCACCCGGATGTGGGAACTCGCGCTCGGTGGCGGCCTGGCTCTGCTCAGCCACAGGTTGGCCCGGCTGCCGCGCCCGGTCGCCGCCCTGCTCGGGTGGGTCGGGCTCGGTGCCGTTGTCGTCGCCGCGCTCCGGATCACCCCGAGTATGGCCTTCCCCGGTTACCTTGCCCTGTTGCCGACGGTCGGTGCCGCCGCCGTGATCGCCGCTGGCGTCGCCGGCCGGTTCGGACCCGAACTGCTGCTGGGGCTGCGTCCGGTACGGGCGGTCGGTGCCCTCTCCTACTCGCTCTATCTCTGGCACTGGCCGCTGCTGGTGGCGGCGGAGGCCCGGTTCGGTGAGCTGAGTGTGCCGGCCGGGCTCGCGGTCGTGGGGCTTTCCGTGGTGCCGGCGGTGTTGACGTACCACTACCTGGAGAATCCGATCCGCCGGTCGCCACGGTTGGCGTTCTATCCCGTACGGGCGCTGCGCCTGGGGTTGTTCTTTACCGCCGTGCCGGTGCTGGCTGGGCTGTTGTTCCAGTTCACGGTCTGGCCGCCGCCGCGCCAGCTTCCGCCGAGCGCGCTGAGCGTGCCGGTGGTCGTGTCGCCCGGTGCGTCGCCCACTGCGCCCGCCGGTCCGCCCGGTGCGGCGATCCTCGGCGACACTCCCCGGGACAGTAAGGAGGGGGTGCCGGTGGACAAGGTGGACGTGATCGTGCCGGATCCGCTCGCCGCCAAGGCGGACCTGCCGGACGTCTACTCCCAGAAGTGTTTCTCCGAGGGGACCAAAACCGACCTGGTGACCTGCGCGTACGGCGACCGCGACTCCGATTACACGGTGGCGGTGGTCGGGGACTCGCACGCCGGCAACTGGATGCCGGCGTTGCAGGCGGTCGCGGTCGAGCGGAAGTGGCGGCTGGTGACGTACCTGAAGCAGTCCTGTCCCTTCCTTGACCTGGAGATTTCGGTGCTGGCGCGGTCGACCCCGGCCTGCGTCGAGTGGAACCGCAACGCGCGGGCGGAGCTGACCGGCGCCGGGCGGCCGGACCTGCTCCTGACCAGCAGCGGGTACTACGTGCCGATCCGGGACGGTGTGCTGCTCAACGGCAGGCCCGGTTACGACGCGACGGTCGAGGCGATGCGTCGCACCTGGTCCGCGATGACGGACGCGGGTGTTCGTACGGTCGTGCTGCGCGACACGCCGTCGCTGAACGTACGGGTGGCGGAGTGCGTGTCGGCGAACCGTACGAAGCTCACGAAGTGCGCGGCTTCACGGGAGGTGGCGGTGACGGCGAGCGCCGGCCCGGCACAGACGGAGGCGGCCAAGGGTCTGCGCCAGGTGAGCCTGGTCGACCTGACCGACAGCATCTGTCCGGCCGCCAGGTGTGCCCCGGTGATCGGTGGTGTGCTGGTCTACCGGGACAGCAGCCACCTGACCGCCAGTTACGCCCGGAGCCTGACGCCACGGCTCGGCGCCGCGATCGACCAGGTGTTGAACTGAGGGCGCGCGCGTACACGTGTCGTTCCGGCAACGGCTACTTTCAATTGATCATGGTGTCGGGTCTGCTTCGTAGCGTCCCGATCATGACTGTCCTTCCCGCACCATCACCGCTGGGCCGCCTCACGGCGGGACCGATCGCCCCGCGTACCCGGGCCGTTGCCGTGCTCGCCGCGCTCGCCGTCGCCGGTGGCGCCGCGGCGGTCGCCGTCGCCACCTCGTCGCCGGCCGCCGCCGAGCCGGGCAATGTCGTCGTCTCCGAGGACTTCTCCGCCGGGACCATCCCCGCCGGCTGGAACGCGATCGACGGCGCCTGGAAGGTCGAGAACGGCCGGCTCTACGGCACCTCCGCCAGTTCCAGCGCGAACAACAAGATCACGTTCGGGAAGCACCTGAACGACTTCCGGATCGAGGCGAACATGCGCTTCGAGACGGTCTCCGCCGCCACCCGCTGGGCCTCGCTCGGCCTCGACGTCCCGGCCAACGGTGCCACCCCGTGGTGGATCGCCACCATGCGCAGCGGCACCACCGCCGCCAACGGCCTCGAATTCGCCCAGCGGACCACCGGCAACGCCTGGGTCGTGACGAACACCGCCTCCGCCCCGTACGACGCCGGGACCGGTCGCGACATCCGGGTCGCCGTCGAGGTGCACGGCAACCAGGCCCGCTGGATCTTCGACGGGCGGGAGGCGATGCGGACCAACAGCCTCCAGCGCTCCACCGACGGCGTCCAGGCGCTCTTCGTCAACGGCTCCACCGTCTCGTACGACAACGTCACCGTCACCGAGCTGCCGCCGAACGGCTACATCCGCCCCGAGGGCAGCCCCTTCACCGTGATCGCCCACCGGGGCGCCTCCGCCGCCGCGCCGGAGAACACCCTGGTCTCGCAGGAGATCGCGCGTAAGGGCGGCGCCGACTGGATCGAGAACGACGTCCAGCCGAGCAAGGACGGCGTGCCGTTCATCCTGCACGACGGCACCGTCGACCGGACCACCGACGGCACCGGCAACATCCGCGACCTGACCGCCGAGCAGATCAAGGCCCTCGACGCCGGCTCCTGGTTCGGCCCGCAGTACGTCGGCGAGCGGGTGCCGACCCTCGCCGAGCAGCTCGCCGACCTGCGTACCCGGGGTGGCAGCCTGCTGCTGGAGATCAAGGGCAAGCACACCAGGGACGAGGTCGCCACGATCATCAAGGTGATCCGCGACGAGCAGATGATGAGCCGCGTCTTCGTCCAGAGCTTCGAGGTCGACGCCCTCCAGTACACCTACGAACTCGCCCCCGAACTGCCGCTCGGCCTGCTGCGCAGCAGCCTCGACGCCGACCCGGTCGCGATCTCCAAGCAGCTCCACCTGACCGCGTACAACCCGGACGGCAACGCGCTCCTCGCCAAGCCGGAGGTCGTCGCCCCCCTGCACGCCGCCGGGGTCGCCGTGATGGCGTGGACGATGGACTCGGCCAGCCTCTGGCAGCGGCTGGAGCGGATCGGTACGGACGCGATCATCACCAACCGCACCGCCGAACTGGTCGGCTGGAACTCGGCCTTCATGCAGCGTGCCTCCGGTGACCCGACCGTGGAGATCACCTCGCCGGCCGACGGGGCGCGCCTCGACCGGGCACAGTCCCCGGTGATCGCGGTCGCCGCGACCAACGCCGACACCGTCACCGTCACCGTCGACGGCAAGAAGTCGGCCACCGGCCGCAAGCTCGACCTGGTCAAGCTCACCGCCGGCAAGCACACCGTCAGCACCCAGGTGACCGGTCCCGAGGGGACCGCGACCGCGACCAGCACCTTCACCGTCACGGTGAGCCAGGCCGGCCTCGGTTACGTCATCCTGACCTCGGGCGCCGACCCGGCCGCGATCAACTCGATGACCGCCAAGCTCGTCGACCTCAAGTACGCCGAACTGGCCAGCTATGTCGACCGGCAGGCCGGCAAGCTGGTCCCGGCCGAGGTCGCCAGCGTCATCGCCGCCGACGCCCGGACCCTCGCGCTGAAGTAACCGCCGTACGTCATTGCACTGTGGAATCCCCGCCGTCAACTTCCCGACGGCGGGGATTCCTGTTCGCCCGTACCGTCAGCATTTGCGGCCGGGGTGTTATGCGAGTGACCGTCGGACAACGCCGGATAGCCCGTTTCCGCTGGCAGCGAGGCTGAAAAATTTACCGCGTTCCGTACACCCGGCAGTTCATGCAACGACACCGTTTCCGCATAGGCTCCGGTGCGTCTATCCCCCTTTACGGAGGCTCAGTTTGATGCGCCGGACCAGACGCACGCGTTCACTGAACGCGTTGGGCGTGATCCTCACCAGCGGAGCGCTCGGCCTTGCCAGCGGCACCGCCGCGGTCGCCGCCGAACCCACGGCGAACCCCTTCGTCAGCGAGATCCACTACGACAACGCCGGCACCGACTCCGGTGAGGCGATCGAGATCGAGGCCCCGGCCGGGTTCGACCTGGCCGGCTGGCAGATCGTCCTCTACAACGGCAACAACGGCGCCGTTTACAACACTCGCACGCTCAGCGGCACCGTCCCGGTCGCCGGCGTGGTGGTCGCGACCTACCCGGTCGACGGCATCCAGAACGGCTCCCCGGACGGAATCGCACTCGTCGCCCCCGGTGGCACGGTCGCCGAGTACCTCACCTACGAGGGCACCTTCACCGCCGTCGGTGGCCCCGCGAACGGTCTCCCCGGCACCGACATCGGCGTCGCCGAAGGCTCCAGCAGCCCGGTCGGCTCGTCCCTGCAGAAGATCGGCGGAAGCTGGCGGGACGCGGCCCCGAACACCTTCGGCGTACGCAACGGTGGCGGCGACCCGGACCCCGATCCCGATCCCGATCCGATCGGCTGCACCGTCGCTGTCACCCACACCATCGCCCAGGTCCAGGGCACCGGCGACGCGACCCCGCTCGCCGGCACCCGGGTCACCGTCGAGGGTGTGGTGACCGGCGACTACCGCAGCGGCGGCTACAACGGCATCTCGGTGCAGACCGCGGGCAGCGGCGGACGCGCGCCGGCCGCCGGCACCGCCTCCGACGGCATCTTCGTCTACCTCACCACCAACGCCGCCAACCACCCGTCGGTCGCCGTCGGCGACCGGGTCCGGGTCAGCGGTACGGCCAGCGAGTTCAACGGGCTCACCCAGGTCAGCATCGGCGCCAAGGCCGACGTGCAGGTCTGCGAGCAGGGCGTGGCACTGCCGACCCCGGTCGCGCTCAGCCTGCCGCTCGACCCCGCCGGCCGCGAGTCGGCCGAGTCGATGCTGGTCGCCCCGGTCGGCCCGTACACGGTCTCCGAGGTCTACAACACCAACCGGTACGGCGAGGTCGTGCTCGCCGCCGGTGAGCACGCCGCGGTCATCCCGACCGACCTGGCCCGCCCCGGCAGCCCCGAGGCCCAGCAGGCCGCCGCCGCGAACAAGCTCGCCCGGCTGCTGGTCGACGACGGTCGGACCACCAACCTCTCCACCGACAACACCCTGCCGCCGTACTTCTCGCCGGCCAGCCCACTGCGGGTCGGTGACCGGGTCGAGGCGTTCGGCCCGACGGTGCTCTCGTACGGCTTCAACGAGTGGCGGCTCCAGCCGACCACCCCGGTCAGCGCGGCCACCCCGCCCGCCGGTCGCACCACCTTCACGTCGACCAACCCGCGTACGGCGGCACCGGAGAACGTCGGCGGAGACCTCCGCCTGGCGAGCTTCAACGTGCTGAACTACTTTGTCCACTTCGGTGGCGAGGCGCGCGGTGCCGACGACGAGGCCGGCCTGGCGAAGCAGGAGGCGAAGATCGTTTCGGCGATCAACGCGCTCGGCGCCGACGTGGTCGCACTGGAGGAGATCGAGAACTCGGTACGGTTCAACGCCGCCGACCCGCAGCAGGCGCTCAAGCGGCTGGTCGCCGCCCTGAACACCGCTGCCGGCGCGGGCACCTGGGACTACGTCCGTACGCCGACGCAGTTGCCGCCCGCCGCCCAGCAGGACTTCATCACCACCGCGATCATCTTCAAGCCGGCGAAGGTCACGCTCAAGGGCGAGTCCCGCTCGGTCAACGACGAGAGCGTCTGGTTCAACGCGCGCGAGCCGATCGCGCAGAGCTTCACCTCCGGCGCGGTCACCTTCACCGTGGTCGCCAACCACCTCAAGTCCAAGAGCACCTCGGACGCGGCGACCGGCGACAACGCCGACACCGGCGACGGCCAGGGCGCGTTCAACGGTGACCGGGTCCGCCAGGCGCGGGCACTGGCCACCTTCGTGGACCAGTTGAAGGCCGACAGCGGCAGCGACGACGTACTGCTGCTCGGCGACTTCAACGCCTACACCCACGAAGACCCGATGCAGGTCCTCTACGACAAGCAGTACGTCGACCTGAACACCAGCGGCGAGGCGAGCTACGTCTTCGGTGGCGAGTCCGGGTCACTGGACCACGCCATCGCCTCCCCGTCGCTGGCCGCCCGGGTCACCGCCACCGACGTGTGGCAGATCAACTCGCACGAGTCGTTCGCCTTCCAGTACGACGGCCACCCGGCGTTCTTCGCGCCGAACCCGTACCGGGCCAGCGACCACAACCCGCTGGTGGTCGGTCTGCGTACCACCGCCACCCCGGTCGACCTCCAGTTGTTGAACATCAACGACTTCCATGGCCGGCTGGAGTCTCCGGCGACCGTGAACGGTCAGCCGGTCGGCGGTGCGGCGCAGCTCGCCGGGCTGGTCAACCAGCTCCGGGCGGAGAACCCCAACACCGCGTTCGTCTCCGCCGGAGACAACATCGGCGCCTCGACCTTCATCTCGGCGATCGACGGGGACAACCCGACGATCGACGCGCTGAACCAGATGGGACTGGCCGCCTCGGCGGTCGGCAACCACGAGTTCGACAAGGGCTTCGCGGACCTGACCGGCCGGGTGACCGACCGGGCCAACTTCCCGCTGCTCGGTGCGAACGTCTACCGGGGCAACGAGCGGGTACTGCCGGCCTACTCGGTCAGCACCGTCGGCGGGGTCAAGGTCGGCTTCGTCGGTGTGGTCACCGAGCAGACCGCCAACCTGGTCAGCCCGGACGGCATCGCCGGCCTGACCTTCCGTGACGCGGTCGCCGAGGCGAACACCGTCGCCGGTGAACTCAAGGACGGCAACCCGGCCAACGGTGAAGCCGACGTGGTGGTGCTCCTCGCCCACGAGGGCGCGGCCACCGAGAACATCGACTCCGCGGCCGAGCTGGCGAACGACCCGGTCTTCGGGAAGTACACCCGCGCGAACGCCACGATCGACGTCATCCTCAGCGGCCACACCCACCAGCCGTACGCCTTCGAGGTCCCGGTTCCCGGCACCGACAAGCTGCGCCCGGTGGTGCAGGCCGAGGACTACGGCCAGAAGCTGGGCAAGGTCACGTTGACCTACGACCCGGCCACGAAGTCGGTCACCGCCGCCGACGCGGCGCTGCTCGACGTCGTCGGCGCCCCGCAGGACCCGGCGGTCGCGGCGATCGTCGCCACGGCGAAGGCGAACGCGGCCGAGTTGGGCAAGCGTGAACTCGGCAAGATCACCGCCGACATCAAGCGCGGTTACACCAACGGCCAGGAGAACCGGGGCATCGAGTCGGTGCTCGGCAACTTCATCGCCGACGTGCAACTCGCCGGTACCTCGGCACCCGGCCGGGGAGGGGCGCAGATCGCGTTCATGAACCCGGGCGGACTCCGCGCCGACCTGCTCTACGGCACCAACGGCACGGTCACCTACGCCGACGCCTTCTCGGTGCAGCCGTTCTCGAACGACGTGGTGACCAAGAGCTACACCGGTGCCGAGATCAAGCAGGCTCTGGAGCAGCAGTGGCAGCCGGCGGGCGCCTCCCGGCCGGTGCTCTGGCTGGGCGTCTCGAAGGGCTTCAGCTACACCTACCTGCCGGACGCCGCCCAGGGCTCGCGGATCACGTCGATGAAGCTCAACGGCGTGGCGATCAACCCGACCGCGACGTACCGGGTCACGGTGAACTCGTTCCTCGCCGCCGGTGGGGACAACTTCACCACCCTCGGCGGTGGCGCCAACCCGGCCACCACCGGTGACAACGACCTGACCATGCTGACCGACCACCTCGGCGCGAACTCGCCGGTGACCGCCGACCCGCAGCCGCGTTCGGCGGTCGGCCAGCCCGGCCCACAGTGCACCATGACGATCACCGGTCGCTACAGCAAGCCGCTGACCGTCACCGCCGGCCTGACCTGCCTGGACAAGGCGACCATCTCGGGGCCGGTCACGGTCGCCCCCGGCGCGTCGCTGATCAGCACCGGCAGCACCATCTCCGGTCCGGTCACCGCGACCCGCCCGGTGCTGTTCACCCTCACCGGCACCACCGTCTCCGGTCCGGTCACCGTCACCGGTGCGACCGGTGCGGTGCTGGTCGAGTCCGGCCGGATCAGCGGCCCGGTCTCCGCCACCAACAACACCGCAGGGGTACGCCTCGACACGCTCACCGTCGCCGGCCCGGTCACCGTGACCGGCAACTCCGGCAGCCAGCCGGTGCTGGTGGCGGCGAACACGGTCAACGGTCCCCTCTCCTGCTCGGGCAACACGCCCGCGCCGGGCAACGACGGCCGGCCGAACACCGTACGCGGTCCGGCGAGCGGACAGTGCGCGCGGCTCTGAGCTGACGTACGCAGCGGTTGCCACACCCCGGTCCGGGGTCACCCTCGCGGGTGGCCCCGGACCGGCCCTTTTCCGGCCCCCGGACGGTGTAGCCCGGCGGGGGTGTCGTGGTTCCGTCCGGCCCACGTATTCCCGCTGTGTGTCAGCTCGCGATAGCGGATTAACTCCGCGATTTCGGGGGAGGATCAAGTGGGTCCGGCGCCCTGGACCCGCAGGCGTGCGACGAGGGGGTTCCGACGTGAAGGCTGTGCAGTTCACCGAGTACGGCGAGCCGGACGTGCTGCGAATAGCCGAGGTTGCCGAGCCGCACGCCGGGGCGGGCCAGATCCGGGTGACGGTACGGGCGATCGGCGTCAACCCGTGGGAGTGGAAGGTCCGCAGCGGCGCGATGCGGGAGTTCCTGCCGGTCGACTTCCCGTACATCCCCGGCGGTGAGGTCTCCGGTGTCGTCGACGAGATCGGCGACGGGATCACCGGCTTCTCGGTCGGGGACGAGATCTTCGGCTTCACCGTCGGCGCGGCGTACGCCGAGTACGCCGTACTGGCCCAGGACCAGTTCGCGCAGAAGCCGCCCGCCCTGCCGTGGCCGGAGGCGGCGGCGTTGCCGACGGCGGCGGAGACCGCCGCGCGTGCGTTGGACCAACTCGGCGTCACCGATGGACAGACCGTGCTGGTCAACGGGGCGGCCGGCGGCGTCGGACTGGCCGCGGTCCAGCTCGCCCGGTTCCGTGGCGCGACCGTGATCGGCACCGCCAGCGAGCCCAACCACGACTTTCTCCGCTCGCTCGGGGTGGCCCCGGTCAGCTACGGCGAGGGCCTGGTCGAGCGGGTACGCGAGATCGCCTCGGCGGGGGTGGACCGGGCCTTCGACGTGGCCGGCAAGGGCGGTCTGCCGGACCTGATCGAGTTGGCCCACGGCACCGACAACGTGATCACCATCGCGGATCCCGATGCGCAGAAGTACGGCGTACGTTTCAGCAGCGGCCGGAGCAAGAACCCGTTCCCCGCCCTGGACCAGGTCGCCCGACTGGTCGAACAGGACAGTTTCACCCTCCCGGTGGCGGAGACCTTCCCGCTGGAGCGGGCTGCCGACGCCCACCGGATCAGCCAGGCGGGTCACATCCGAGGAAAGCTCATCCTCCTCCCCGCCTGACCCCCCGCACCGCACTGCACCTCACCCGCACCGCGCACCCGCACCGCGCGCGCCCGTGCCGGCGGGTTAGGAAGGGTCCCTTCCTCTACCAAATCAGATAACAAGGGGCCCTTCCTTCCCCCGTCGCGGGGGCATCACGTGTCGCATGGCGTCAGTAGCATTGCGTGCGGATGTGGGGCGGGTCACGATCTACCCGCCCGGTCGATGGGTGGAGGGGTGGTGAGGGTGGCACTGACCGAACTGGACCGGGGAGCGCCGACCGAGCCCGAGACCGCCCGGACCCCACGCCGCCCGCGCAACGGCGGGCGCCGCCGGGGCGTACGTCGTCGGTGGCTGCGCAGCCTGCTGGTGCCGACCCCCAACCGGTTCGTCCTGGTCGGGGTGATGCTCGTGCTCCTGTTCGGGCTGACCGCCGCGATCGCCGGGCTGGCCGCGCGGGCGGCGGTCGACGCGGGACGGGTCATGGTCACCAGCGCCGCCCAGATGAGCGGCAACGCACAGGGCATGCACCGCTGGCTGGCCGAGGCGGACGCCGCGGCGACCGGGCGCTTCCTCGCCTCGCCCGAGTCGGGACAGCGGGACCAGCTCAACGAGAGGTACGAGCAGGCGCTCGGTGAGGTACGCCGGCTACTCGGCGAGTCAGCCGGACTCACCGGTGGTGATCCGGCCCGTGCCGCCGGTCTGGCACGGGTGGCGAACCAGTTGACGGTCTACGCCGACCTCGTACAGCATGCCCAGACGCTGGGCGCGGACCCGGCGCAGAAGCCGACCGACGCGCTGCTCGGCTCGGCGTACCTGCGGGAAGCTTCCGGATATCTGCGCAGTGTGCTGCTCCCGGCCGCGCAGCAACTCTGGGAGGACGAGACCACCCGACTGCGGGAAGCCCGACGCGGCGGCCAACTGGCGCTGTTCGGATCGATCGGGATCACCCTGCTCACCCTGGTCGCACTCTGGTGGAGCCAGCGTTACCTGCGCCGGCGGACAAAGCGTCGGGTCAACCCCGGGTTGGTGCTGGCCACCGTCGCCATGGTCGCCACCACCGGTTGGCTGGTCGTCTCCTGGCGGCACTGGCCACAGGCGGAGAAGGGCCTGACCGTGGCCGGCCGCCAGTTCGAACGGCACCGCGACCTGATCGAGATCCAACGCGACGCACTTCAGGCCCGCGCGGACATCTACCTGCGGCTCGGCGGCAACAGCAGCCAGTACGGCATGGACGCGCTGAACGATCGGTTCGAGCGGGACGCCCGTTGCGGACAGTCGCAGGAGCCGTTCACCGATCAGATGCGTGCCCTGGTCGGTGCCTGGTGCAACGCCCACCGGCGGTATGTCGAGGAGAACGAACGGCTCGGCGCGCACCCGGCGGCGGTCGGTGCGGCGCTGCCCGGCGGCGAGGTCGCCACCGCGTTCGGGCGTTACGACACCGAGCTGACGAACGAGATCACCATGCTCGACCGGGACATCTTCCGCGAGCTGACCGCCACCCCACCGGCACCGGCCTCGATGGGCGTGGTCACCCTGCTGCTCTGCCTCCTGGCGAGCGCGGGGGTGCTGGTCGGCATCGGGGTACGGGTGAGGGAGTACCAGTGACGTCGACCTCTGCCGCGCGGCGCCGCGCCACCGCCGTACTCGCCGTGGTGCTGCTGCTCGCGGGGAGCGGCTGCACGAACAGCTACCAACCGCCGACGGTGGTTCCGCCGCGCCCGGCCGGGGCACAGAATCCGGCACCGACCCCGAGCCCGGTCAACGCGCCGGAGTGTGACGCGCGCCGGAGCGTCGCGCCGCTGGACATCGCACCAAGCAAGTACGTGACGCAGGGATACATCCGGGCCGGGGTGGACCAGACCATGACCCGGATGACCTACCGCCACCCGGCCACCGGCGAGTTCCATGGTTTCGACATCGACCTGCTCTACGAGATCGCCAAGGCCCTCTTTCCGGGCAAGGACCCGAAGCAGACGCTCCGCTTCGTCGTCGTCACCTCGGCGGAGCGGCAGGCGCGGCTGCGGGACGACACGGTCGACATCGTCGCCGACTCGATGACCGCCACCTGCGCCCGGGCGACGGAGGTGGCCTTCTCCACCGACTACCTCGACTCGGGGCAGACGGTGCTGGTCCGGGGTGACTCGCCCTACCAGGGGATCGGGGACCTGGGAGGCAGGACGGTCTGTGCGGCGACCGGCACCACCTCACTCCAGCACACCCGGGACCGCCCGGAGAAGCCGATCCCGGTGTCGGTGCCGAACTGGACAGACTGCCTGGTCATGTTGCAACAACGTCAGGTCGAGGCGATCTCGACCGACCACAACGTGCTGCTGGGTCTCCGTGACCTCGATCCGAGCACCAGGCTCGTCACCCAGCCGCCCGGGTGGCGTCCGTCGGGTGACACCTCCTGCGACTGGCACGTCGAGCCGAAGTCCGCGTGCACCTGGTTCAGCGACGAGCCGCACGCGATCGCCACCCGGCAGGACGACATCGCCCTGCTCCGGTTCGTGAACCACGTGCTGGAACAGCTCCGACGGGACGGCAGATGGGCGCAGATGCACCAGAAGTGGTTGCCGGAACACCCGGACGCCGGGCCTCCGCCGGCCCGCTACGGTCCGAACCTGTTCTGGCCCCCGGGCATGTGAGGGCGGCGATGCCAGAACCGCGCGCAGCGCGACCCCCAGCGGCCCGACGTCCGCCGGTGTTGCGGCACCAGCCGTTGACGCAGCACCAGCAGGGTGGTGCCGGCGATCCGGAGGCGGAGCTGCGCCGACTGGCGGCCGAGTGCGCCCGGCTCTCCGGAGCGTTGATGATCCGGGACGCCCCGGACGGCTTCCCGCACTCCGACCGTCAGGAGACGGCCGGGGCGACCGCCCGTGCCTGGCAGGACGTCCAGTGGCGGATCGGCGAACTGGCCGCCCAACTCGCCGCCGCGCAGCAGGTGCTCGACCGGGCGGAGCTGCTGCGCCGCCGCCAGCCCGGTGCACCGGTGCCGGCTGGTTCGGGAGCGGGACCGGACGGTGTCCTGGCGCCGGATCTGACCGCCCCGAACGGTGCCGCCGAGTTGGCCGCCCTGCTGCACGGGCCGTGTGAGGTGGTGCTGACCGGGGCCACCGGGGCGCCGGTCGAGGTGGTGAGGTCGCCGCTGCCCGAGGTGATCAAGCGGGCCGGTGAGCACCACGCGGCGATCGTCGCCGTGGCCGAGGCGGTGGCGTCCGCCCGTACGGTGGTGGTCGGGCAGCTCGATCCGCTCGCCCGGCGGTTCGCCGAGCTGCGTACCCGGGCGGTGGCGGTGGCCGTGCCGGAGGATGTGCTCACCGGCGTGGAGGCGGAGTTCGACACGCTGCGCCGGGTCGCCGAGCGCGATCCGCTCGGTGCCGCCGACGGGGTGACCTGGCGGGCGGCCCGGGAGCGCCTCGCCGCGCAGGTCGCCGACCTTGGCGTACGGCTCGGACGGGCCGAGGAGCTGAGGGTCCGGTTGCCGAGCCTGGTGGACGAGTTGCGGCTACTCATCGGGCGGTTGGACGCGGACGAGACCGAGGCCCGGTACGCGTGGCGTGGCCTGGCCGCGATCCCGGGTCCGCGTGTCGGCACGGAACCGGCGGGGGCCGAGTCCGGGGCGGCGGCGGACGCGGCCGAGTTTGGCGCACCGGTGCCGCAGGCCGGGGCGCTGCGGGTGCGGCTGCGCGCGGTCGAGCGCCGCTGCCGCCATGGCCAGTGGTGGGACGCGGTCGACGAGGAGGCGGAGCCGGCCGAGATTGGTGCGGCGGTGACCGCGGCGGCGGAGCGAGCGGTGCGGGCCAGGGACGCGGCCGGGTTGCACCGGCAACGGCTGCGTGAGCTTCGGGTCGAGTTGCGTGGCCGGTTGGACGCGTTCCAGCGCAAGGCGTTCAGTCTGGGGCGTTCCGAGGATCTGCGCCTGACCGATCTGTACAACGAGGCCCGGCGTCAGCTACGGGCGGAGCCGTTTGACGCCGAGGCTGCCGATTCCGCGGTCACCCGCTACATGTACGCGGTGAACGAGGAGGGCCAGGCGTGAACGGCTGTCTCGCCCGTGACTGCCCGGGCAACGTGGACCTGGACGGCTTCTGTCTCAGGTGGGGGCACCGGTGCCTGGGGCAGTCCGGTGAGCGGTCTGGTGTGGACGGCCAGTCGGCCGGCTCGTCTGGCGCCGGTGGTCCGGCCGGTACCGGTGACCCGGCGGCACCCGGCGGCCGGTCCGGTGCGGGGGCGACGACCAGTGGGGGGAGCGCCGGGCCCGGGTGGTCCGGTGGCGCCGGCTGGGGCGCCGGTTCGGCCGGAGTCGGCTCCGGTGCCGGCGTGGTCGGTTCGGGTGGGGGTCTCGCGGGTTCCGGTGGCGGCCCGGGTGGTGGCATCAGCGACCCGGGTTTCGGTGGTGGCCCGGGTGGAGGCATCAGCGACCCGGGTTTCGGCGGCGGCCCGGGTGGAGGCATCAGTGGTTCGGGCGGAGGGGCCGGCGGCTCGGGCGGAGGGTTCGGCGGTTCCGGTGCGGGGCTCGGCGGTTCCGGCGGAGTCGGCGGTCGGTCCGGTGGGGGTAACCCGTCGCCGGGTGGCGGTGGCGGGACCCGGCGTTGGTTCGGCCTGGTCGAGATGCCGGTGGTGCCGCCCCGTGACCCGCTCGCGGCGATCCGGGCGGACCATGCGGTGCCCGAGCACGCGCGGATCTGCGCCCGGTCATCCTGCCGCCGGCCGGTGGGACGTACCGACGGCAGCGAGACCGGCCTCACCACCGGCTTCTGCCCGTACTGTGGCACGCCTTTCTCGTTTGTCCCGCCGCTGCACGACGGGGACGTGATCAAGCAGCGGTACCGGATCAAGGGCTGCGTCGGGTACGGCGGCATGGGCTGGATCTTCGCCGCCCGTGACGAGGACATGGACGGCAGTTGGCGGGTGCTCAAGCGCCAGCGGGCGGCAGAGGACTCGACCGCTGCCGAGGCGTTTGTCGGGGAACGGCGGGCACTGATCGCCCTGGACCACCCGAACATCGTCAAGATCTACGACTTCGTGCCGCCGGAGGCGGGCGACGGTACGCCCTACATCGTGATGGAGTTCGTCGGCGGGCAGTCCCTCGACGAGATGCGACCCCGCCCCTCCGGCTGGGGCGTGCCCGGGCCGTTGCCACTGCCGCAGGTGCTCGCGTACGGGCTGGCGATCCTGGACGCCTTCGACCACCTGCACGACCAGGACTGGCTCTACTGCGACCTGAAGCCGGACAACGTCATGCACGTCGGCAACCGGCTCAAGCTGCTCGACCTCGGTGCCGCCAGACGGGCCGGCGATCTGGACAGCCCGCTGCTCGGCACCCGTGGTTTCGAGGCGCCCGAGGTCCACCGCCACGGTGCGCGAGCCGCCTCGGTCCGGTCCGACCTCTACACGGTCGGGCGCACCATGGGTGCGCTCAGCCTCGCCGCCAACACCAGCCAGTACCTCAGCCGCTTCCCCGACGGCCGGCAGCCGGAAACCGTGCCGCAACTGCTGGAGCAGCACGAGTCGTACCGCCGGCTGCTGCTGCGTGCCACCGACCCGGAGCCGGAACGCCGGTTCGGTTCCGCCGCCGAGATGTACGCGCAGGTGCGCGGGGTGCTGCGGCAGGTCCTCGCCGAGCAGGGCCAGGAGGTGACCCCGGAGGCGTCGACACTCTTCGGACTCGCGCCCCGCCCGTTCGGCGCGTACGACGACCTCCGTACGCCGTTGCCGGCGGCGACCGTCGCGACCGCGCTCCCGGCGCCGTTGATGGACCTCGCCGACCCCGGAGCCGGGTTCCTCGGCTCGATCGGCGCGCTCCAGCCGGCCGAGTTGATCGCACTACTCGGGCGGGCGCCGGAGCGCAGCCGGGACGTCCTGCTCCGGCTGACCCGGGCCCACCTCGACGCCGGCCAGCCGGAACTGGCCGCCGACACGCTCACCGAACTCGCCGCCCAGCCCGGTGCGCCGGTCGACGACTGGCGATTGGACTGGCACCGGGGCCTGGTCGCTCTCGCGGCCGGCGAGATCGGCCCGGCCCGGGAGCACTTCGACACCGTCTACCGGCGACTCCCCGGTGAGTTGGTCTCCCGGCTCGGGTACGCCGTCGCCAGTGAACTCGACGGCGACCTCGTCACCGCGGAACGGCACTACGCCGCGGTCTGGGCCACCGAGCGTTCGTCGCTCAGCGCCCTCTTCGGGTTGGCCCGTACCCGGCTGCGCCAGGGAGACCGGCGGGGCGCGGCGACCGCGCTCGACCAGGTGCCGGAGACGGCCAGTCACCGGCTCCCCGCGCAGATCGCCAAGGTCCGCGCACTGCTCGGCGGGGTACGTCCGGACCGGCCGGAGGCGGACGAACTGGTCGACGCCGCCGCGACGGTGAAGGCGTTGGAATTGACCGGGGCGGCCCGGGACAGCCTCACCGCCGAGGTGCTGGAGGTGGCGCTGGCCTGGATGATCCCGCAGCAGGGTGGCGTCGCCGGCATGGTCTTCGACGTGCCACTGGTCGAGGACCGGCTGCGGGAGCGGCTGGCCGAGGTCTACCGCTCGTTGGCCCGGCAGAGCGTACGTCGCCAGGAGCGGGTCGCCCTGGTCGACCGGGCCAACCGGGTACGACCGTGGACGTGGCTGTGACCGGCCGGGCTGCCGTCACCCGCCCTGCGCGGCGGTCCCGGCCGCCGCACTCCCGCCGACGTCGTCTCTGCTCGTCTCGATCCGGGGAGGTGCGCCGGTGAGCGCTGGTCCGAGTTTCGACATCACCACGCACTACGAGATGTACCTGCCGACCGAGGGGACCCTGGTCGACGTCGTCGCCACGGTCCGGTCGACCGGCGCGACGGTCGGCGAGGCGGGGTCCGGCGCGCCGGCGCCGCACCTGGCCGAGGTGATCCTCCTCGACTGCTCCGGCTCGATGGGCTCGCCGACCAGCAAGTTGATCCAGGCCCGGCGGGCGGCGGTCGCGGCGATCGAGGCCCTGCCGGACGGGGTCCGGTTCGCGGTGGTGGCGGGCACGCACAGCGCGGAGATGATCTACCCGGGCTCGGTCCGGTTGATGGTGGCCAGCGACACCAGCCGGGCGGCGGCCAAGGAGGCATTGCGCCGAACCAGTGCCGGCGGCGGTACCGCGATGAGTCACTGGTTGCGCCTGGCGGCGCGACTCTTCGAGGAGGCGCCGGGGAGCGTACGGCACGCGATCCTGCTCACCGACGGCCGTAACGAGAGTGAGCTGGTCAGCGAGTTGGATGTGGTGCTCGCCGAGTGCGCCGGCCGGTACACGGTGGACTGCCGGGCGATCGCCGAGCGGCCGGGGGTGCACGCCTGGCGGGGCACCGAGCTGATCAGGATCGCCGATGCCCTCGGTGCCAACCCGGTGGTGCCGGTGGAGGACCCGGACCGGCTCTCGGCCGAGTTCACCCAGTTGATCACGGCTGCGCTCGGTCAGCGGACCGCTGACGTACGGCTGCGGGTGCGTACCTCGGCACTGGCCTCGGTCCGGTTCGTCAAGCAGGTCTACCCGACCATCGCCGACCTCGCGGAGCTGGCGCAACCGGTCGACGCCCAGACCACCGACTATCCGATCGGGGCTTGGGGTGAGGGGCACCGGGACTATCACGTGGGGCTGGCGGTGCAGCCGATGGCGGCCAACGAGACCCGGCGGGTCGCCTGGTTGAGCCTGCTGGTGCCACTGGCGGACGAGGCACCGGCCGCCGCCGCGACGGGGACGGCGGACGAGCCGGGCCGGGTGGACGGGGACCGGACGGCCGAGGTCGGGCAGACCGCGATCGCGGTCGAGTGGACCGAGGACATCGCCCGCTACACCGGGATCAACCCGACGGTGGCCCACTACACCCGGCAGCAGGAGTTGGCGGTGGCGATCCGCACCGCGTGGGAGGCGTTCGACGAGCGCCGGTTGGCCGACGCCGAGTCGCTGATGGGGCGGGCGGTGTCGTTGGCGTACGCGGCCGGCGCCCACGACAAGCTGGCGGTCTTCGGCCGGGTGGTGGAGATCGAGGACGCTGGTACGGGCCGGGTGCGGCTCCGCTCCGATGTCGACCCCGGGCATTGGCAGGTGCCGACCGTGACCGGCCACCACACCCGCTCCTGGGGCACCGCCGGATCCACCGGCGTCAGCGTCCTGAACAGTCAGAACGCCACCGGGACCGGCGCCGATCTGGTGCCGAAGCAGGCCGCCGCCGCCGAGCGGGGTGGCGAACCGGCGCCGGTCCCGCTGCTGGACGAGTGCCCCGAGTGCCAGACCCGGCGACGGGGCCGCTTCTGCGAGCGGTGCCGGTACGACTTCCAGGCGAGCCGGGCCGGCTGATCGGGGTGGACCTCTTCGAATGGGTGGAGCGGTTCGACAACATCGTGTCGATCGTCGTCGGCACGGTTGCCGTACTGGCGATGGTCGGGGGGAGCGCCGCGTGGCAGCGCCGCCGGCCGGGCCGGGCGGAGACCGTCGATTCGGTACGCGCCCTCGTCGCCGCCCAGCGGGACACCGTACCGGCGCACGCGTACCAGTTTCTGGACGGTTCGGTTGCCGCCCTCTCCGCGATCTACGTGCGGCAACGGGTGGTGCCGGGGACCGGTCCGATCGGACCGGTCGAGGCGTTCGACGCTGACCGCCTGCTCCGCACCGACTCCCACCTGCTGCTGGTCGGGGCGGCCGGCAGCGGCAAGACCACCTTCGTCGGGCACGCGGTCCGCGAACTCGCCCGGAGCTTCAGCGGGACCGTGCGGGGCCGGGGCGGGGTGCCCGAGGAGGTCGGGCTGGCCCTGCCGGCGACCGTGCTGGTCGACCGGTCGTTACCGGAGGCGCTCGCCGAGGCGTACCGGTTCGGGGTGCCGGCGGTCTCGACCGGTCAGCCACCGGGTCGGCATGGACGGTGGCTGGTGCTCGTCGACGGGGTGGACCGGATCAGCGACCCGAACACCCGGTCGCGGGTGCTGGGCCAGTTGCGGGAGTGGGCGGCCCGGGTCGACCACCCGTACCGACTGATGGTGACCACGCGCCCGTTGGCGGCGGAGGAGGCGACGGCGTTGCGGACGTACTTCGCCGAGCACCACCTGCTGCCGTTCGAGGCGGACGACCTGTCGATCTTCGCTGAGCGGTGGTTCCGGGACCGGGTGCCCGATCCGGAGCGGGCGAACCGGGACTCCGACCGGTTTCGGGTGGATCTGGCCCGGGTCGAGCTGGACGGGTTGACCGGCAACCCGCTGCTGGTCACGCTCGCGGCGCTGAGCTGGGAACGGCGGCCGGGTACGTTGCCGCCCGGGCCGCCGGAACTGCTCGACCGGTTCGTGCCGCACCTGATCGAGAGCGGCGCGGCGGTGATGGACGAGGTGGCGGCGGTGTTGGGCCGTCGGGGTGTCGCGGGTACCGAGGTGGCGGCCTGGCTGGACGAGCGGATCGAGGGGGCGTGCGAGGCCGCTGCGGCGGGCTGGTTGCGTGACGGTGGTGCGGTGACGGCCGCGGTCGACTGGACCAACACGTACGCCCCGGTTGCCCCCGGTGGGTTGTTGCGCGACTGGCCTGGCCGGGTCCGCGCGTTGCTGCTCGCCACCGGTCTGTTCCTGCCCCGGGGAGCCGATGTCGAGCCGCTGACCCGGGCGGTCGCGGAGTACCTGGCGGCCGGCCCGGTGGCGCGGGAGTGGCAGGAGGCACGGTGGCTGGAGCTGATGGCCGATCCGTCGACCCGGGGGAAGGGCGCGTTCGTGCTGGCCCGCGCGGGTCGGGCGACGGAGTCGGCGTTGACCCGGCTGGCGGGCGGGACGGGGCCGCAGGTCCTGGCCGCAGGCCACCTGGTCGGTGCCGGGATTCCGATGTCGGTGGAGGTCCGGGACATGATCCTGGCCGCTCTGCTGCGGCTCTGGCAGGCCGGCGAGGTGTCGCTGGCTGGCGAGTGCCTTTCGGTGCTGGCGGAACTGGCGAAGGCACCGGCGATCCGGCGGGCGGTCTTCGGCATCGCCGCCGACCCGCGCTGGCCGCGCCAGGTGCGGCGGGCCGCGAACACGTTCGTCGCGGTGCCGTCCCTACGTCAGTCGATTCCTGACTGAGCCGGGGTGCGGGCGCCGCCGGGGCGTCCGGGCGCGGTACGGGGCCGGTGTGGTCACACCGGTCCCGTACCGACCGCGGAGCCGGTGGCTCAGAAGGCGTGGGTGACCGTGAGGGTGATGTTCGAGCAGGAGGCGGCCCGGCTGGTGAGGGCGTTCTTCTCGGCGGTGTCGACAGTGAGCCGCCAGCGGGTCTTCACCGCCACCCATTCGCCGATGTAGCGGCAGACCTCACGGCTCGGTACCCAGGTGGTCGGGTCCTGGTCACCCTTGGCCTGGTTGACGTTGTCGGTCACCGCGATCAGTGCCCGTACGTCGCCCATGTCGTTGGCGTACGACTGCCGCCGGGAGGTGGTCCACGAGCGGGCGCCGGAGTCCCACGCCTCGGCGAGCGCGACCACGTGGTCGATGTCCAGGTCGGCGGGGTTGGTCCAGTAGGCCCCGTCGTAGTACGAGAACCAGCGTCCGCCGGTGAGCGTGCAGCCGGAGCCGACCGACGGGTTGGTGGTGGCTTCTGCGATCAGTACCTCGTACCGGGTGTTGCAGCCGTCGCCGTCGGCGTCGACCCAGTGCGGGAAGAGGTCGCGGTTGTAGCCGGTCCGGATTTCGGTGGCGACCGGCAGGTTGGCGATCATGGTGCGGAGCGGCTGGGAGACGGTTGCGGCCTGGGCCGGGTTGGCGAGACCGAGGACGGCGAGGGTGGCGGTGGCCAGCAGGGTGGTGGCCCAGCGCGTGGGGGTACGGGTCATCACGACTCCATCCGGTTGGCAGGCTCTCTGCCTGTCCCCCATATAGACGGAGCCAATTGTCGTACGGCCTCGTCCGCGCATGAACGATGGTTAAATTTCCACCCTGTTTCCGTCCTCGGTCCCGTCGACCCGGTAGCCGGGGGACCGGTCCTGCGTCAGCCGGCGGCGATCAGGTCGTCCGTCGGCGACGTCCTCGGTGCCGGTGTCCTGGCGGTGAGCTGGAACCAGAACGAGCCGTAGCCGGGCAGGGTGAGCTGGTAGGGGCGGGCACCGATCAGCGGGAACGGTGTCTGCCCGGTCAGCTCGACCGGCAGGTGACCGATGAAGCGGCTGCCCAGTGGGAGCTGCGCCGGCTGCGGATGGCGGGACAGGTTGTGTACGCAGAGCACCACTTCGTGCCCGTCGGGCCCGTCGTACTCGCGCAGGAAGGCGAGCACCGTCCCGTTCTTGCCGCCGAGGTCGCGGAAGGAGCCGAGGGCGAGCGCCGGGTGCTGTTTGCGTACGGCGATCATCTGTCGGGTCCACTGCAACAGCGACGCCGGTTGTTCGAGTTGCCGTTCCACGTTGACGGCCTGGTAGCCGTAGACCGGGCCCTGGTTCACCGGCAGGTAGAGCGCGCCGGGGTCGGCGCTGGAGAAGCCGCCGTTGCGGTCCGGGGACCATTGCATCGGGGTACGGACCCCGTTGCGGTCGCCGAGCCACACGTTGTCTCCCATGCCGATCTCGTCTCCGTAGTAGAGCACCGGTGAGCCGGGCAGCGAGAGCAGCAGCGAGGTGAAGAGTTCGATCTGGTTGCGGTCGTTGTTGACCAGCGGGGCCAGGCGGCGCCGGATGCCGACGTTCACCCGCATCCGGGGGTCCTTGGCGTATTCGTTGTAGAGGTAGTCGCGTTCTTCGTCGGTGACCATCTCCAGGGTCAGTTCGTCGTGGTTGCGTAGGAAGGTGCCCCACTGGCAGCCCTGCGGGATCTGCGGCGTCTGGGCGATGATCTCGGAGATCGGGAAGCGGGACTCGCGGCGTACGGCCATGAAGATCCGGGGC
The DNA here is from genome assembly GCF_044458865.1 of Micromonospora sp. NPDC050417. Classification (NCBI taxonomy): domain Bacteria; kingdom Bacillati; phylum Actinomycetota; class Actinomycetes; order Micromonosporales; family Micromonosporaceae; genus Micromonospora; species Micromonospora sp. NPDC050417. Next base: position 185,721 of record NZ_JBITIH010000009.1, on the reverse strand, counting down.
ATCACCGGGAAGTGGAACGCCATGTGGCACTCGTCCCCGCCCACTGCCGGGTCGCCGAAGTAGTCGACCAGGTCGGCCGGCCAGAGGTTCGCCTCGGCCAGCAGGACCCGGCCGGGGAACTCCTCGTCGACCATCTTGCGCAGCCGTTTCAGGTAGGCGTGCGTCTCCGGCAGGTTGGCGCAGTCGGTGCCCTCCCGCTCGAAGAGGTACGTGATCGCGTCCAGCCGGAAGCCGTCGATGCCGAGCTGGAGCCAGAACCGGACGACGTCGAACATGGTTTCGCGTACCACCGGGTTGTCGTAGTTCAGGTCCGGTTGGTGGGCGAAGAACCGGTGCCAGTAGAACTGCTGGCGGACCGGGTCGTAGGTCCAGTTCGACGGCTCGGTGTCGCAGAAGATGATCGGGACCTGCGCGTACTCGGTGTCGGTGTCGCGCCAGACGTAGAAGTCGCCGTACGGTCCGTCGGGGTCCTGCCGGGACTGTTGGAACCACTCGTGGGTGTCGGAGGTGTGGTTCAGCACCAGGTCGGTGATCACCCGGATGCCGCGCGCGTGTGCCTCGTCGATCAGCGTCACGAAGTCGTCGATGGTGCCGAACTCGGGCGCGACGGTGAAGTAGTCGCGGATGTCGTAGCCGCCGTCGCGGCGGGGGGAGTCGTAGAACGGTGGCAGCCAGAGGCAGTCGACGCCGAGCCACTTCAGATAGTCGAGTTTGGTGGTGAGGCCGGGCAGGTCTCCGAAGCCGTCACCGCTGGCGTCGAAGCACGCCTGCACGAACATCTCGTAGAAGACGGCCCGCTGGTACCACTGCGGTTCAGCGGGCAGCTCCCGGGCACGCCGCAGGGGCGCGGGGGTCGATTCCAGTGGTACGGGCAACTGCCGGGGCAGCAGTTCCTGGTCCGGGGACGGGACCGTCAGCGCGTTGATGCGCTCAGCGAGATCGGACATGGTTCTCCTCCGGGGTTCCAAGTGGAGGGCCCGCAGGTACGGCAGCCGTCGTGCCCGCGGGTCACGCGGGAAGGAATCGCCGGCGCCGGTGACGGCGGGTTCACCGCCCGTTCATCCGCTTCAACCGGGGGTGACGATCAGCGGTAACGCCGATGTTTCAGTAGCGAATCCGACGATCGAGGGAAACCCGACCGGTGATCGCTTCGCACCCCCTCCGACCAGGGCATATGTACGCTGTGGAGGTTGTCGTGGACGAGTTGACTCATGGTCATTTATGACGGTTGAGATGATTTACGCCTTCTGCCCACCCGGACACCCGTCGGAAATCTGACTGAACATCACCCGTTGTGTTCGGTGAACCGGCATGGTTAAGCTCATCGTGCGCGCCCCAATCGCCCGCTTCCCCCGTGGCAGGCGATCGGGGCGCGCACCTATGTGAGGCCGTTTGCTTACGGCCCCGAGCGCCCGTCCGGTGCGTGCAGCGTCCACACCGACGACGGTCATGTCTGACACCCTGGGCCCGCCACTGTGCGAACGACGGGTGGTGACCGCCGGCCCCACCACCGCGGCTGCGGCGATCACTCTCCGCGGTCATTTTCGCTACAGCAGCGTTGCGCGTACCGGCTTACCGGCGGACACCCTGAGGCGGTGCGAGCGGCGACGACCCGGCCGGGCGGTTTCCGGGCACCGCCCGCTGCCAGAGCGAAACCGGGGGCACTCGTCGTCGCCGGGAAGTGTCGACCGGCACCGATCGGGTAGACCGGCGGCATGCCGCGAACCCTTCGATCCGGTGGCGCGTCGTGACCGACCCGGCCGCACAACAGTTCGGCTTCGCGTTCGCGCGACCGTTCCGGCTGCCCCTGTCGCTCATCGGCGTCCGCCCGGACAGCGCCAGGGTCACCGTCGATGTGGCCGGGCTGACCGTCCGGTACGGGCCGTGGCGGCTCTACAGCCCTCGGGTGAACATCGTCGGCGCCGAGCGGACCGGCCCGTACCGGTGGTGGCGGGTGCTCGGGCCGCACATGTCGATGGTCGATCGGGGCGCCAGTTTCGGTACCACCAGCGCCGGCGGTGTCTGCATCCGGTTCCGCACCCCGGTGCCGGGGCTCGCCCCGGGTGGTTGGCTGCGCCACCCGGCTGTCACGGTCACGGTCGACGACCCGGACAGGCTGGTCTCCGCCCTGGGAAGTGGGCGATGAGGGAGGTCACCGGATGAGGGACGTGGAACCCGCGTCCCTGCTCACCTATTCTCGATCTTGTAACGTGAAGGCCCCGCTCATCTCTCAGGGGGATTGCTGTGCGCATTCTGTTCTCCGCCGTGGCGCTTTTCGGCCACGTCCTGCCGATGGTGCCGCTGGCCCGTGCGGCACGGGGTGCCGGTCACGAGGTCGCGCTGGTCACCGGCCCGGAGATGGTCGGCAAGGTCGATTCCGAGTTGCCGATCCTGTCGGCCGGTCCGACCCTCCCCGCCATGGTCGACGAGGCGGAGCGCCGTAGCGGGCTGCGCCTCGGCGTCCACGGCGTGCCCGGTCAGATCGAGTTCTTCGCCGCGGCCCGGGTCGACCTGACCATCGACGAGGCCGTCGCCGCGGCCAGGGAGTGGAAGCCGGACCTCGTCGTCTGCGAGACCTCGGACAACGTCGGCCCGCTCCTGGCCACGCAACTCGGCGTGCCGTGGAGCCGGATCGCGTACGGGCCCCGGATGGAACCGGAGACGGTCAGGTTGGTGGCGGAGAAGGTGGCCCCCCGTTACGAGGCGCGTGGCCTCACCCAGCGGCCAGCGGTCGCCTACCTCGACCCCTGCCCGCTCTCGCTCCAGCCCGCCGGATGGGAGCCTCCGGCGCCCCGCCTCACCGTGCGTCCGGAACCTCACCGTCAGGCCGGCTTCTCGTGGAGCGTGCCCGAGTTCCCCGGTCGGACGGGCCTGCCGTTGGTCCTGGTTACGCTCGGTACCATCTTCAACAGCGATGAACGGCTGGGCACGATCCTGGAATCGTTGAAGTCGATCGACGTCAACGTCATCGCCACCATCGACGACAAGATCGACCGCGACGCTCTCGCGATCGACACCGAGCAGGTGCGCCTGGTCGACTTTGTGCCGCTGGACCAATTGCTCGACGGCGTCGATGCCGTCGTCACGGTCGGAGGGGCGGGAACGATGCTCGCCACGCTCAGCCGTGGCATCCCGTTGGTGATGCTGCCCCAGGGTGCCGATCACCCGCGCAACGTCGCCGCCGCGACCGCCACCGGTGCGGCGATCGGGTTGGAACGGGCCGACGAGGTCGGTCCGGCCACGGCCCAGCTCCTCGCCGAGGGCTCGTACCGCGCCGCTGCCGCGAAGGTCGCGGAGGAGATGGCGACCATGAACTCCACCCCGGAGGCCCTGCGGCAACTGGTCGCGCTGGCCGCTGCGGCCTAGCCGTGTCGGCGGGCGATGAGCGCCTCGATGCCGTCGAGGAGTAGGTCGAGCCCGAAGGTGAAGTCGGCGTCGTCGATCCACTCCTCGGCGGCCCCAAAGGCGTCGACGCGTACGGCCTCGGTGAGTTCGGGGTAACCCTCCGGATCGAGGACCTGCCCGAGGACCTTGCCGTAGTCGGCCAGCCCGGCGATCGAGTCGTCGCCGGTGACGGTTCCGGTCACACCGTTGAGGGCGTGGGCCAGGGCTGCCTGCCGGACGGCGTAGCCGGTGAGGCTGGTCGCGATGTTGATTCGTTCGCCGTAGCCGAGTCCGGTGTCGGCGAGCGCGGCGAGCGCGCGGTCGAGCCAGCGCAGCAGCCGAGGACCGGTGGGTGGAGTGCGCTGGTCGAGCCCCAGCAGCCAGGGTCGTTCGAGGAGGAGATCCCGGTTGGCCCGGGTCCACTCGGTCAGGTAGTCGCGCCAGCCCTGTCCGTCCAACGTGGGTGGTTCGGGTGTCGCGGCGTCGGCCATCGCGATCAGGAGCTCGTCCTTGCTGCCGACGTAGCGGTACAGGGACATTGTCGCCATCCCGACTTCGGCGGCGACGCTGCTCATCTTCACGGCCTCCAGGCCGTCGCGATCGGCGATCCGGATCGCGGCGTCGATGATTCTGCCCAGGTCAAGGCTGGGTCGGGGGCCGTGCCGGGCGATCGTCTCGCGACCCCACATCCGGGCCACCACGGGGGGGAGCGTCGGTTCCGCCACGTTGAACTCTCCTCGTCCTCCACCCGCGGGTCTTGCGCTCACTGTAGATCTCGGCAACTCTGTACCGCGTACGCTGTATCGCATACGCAGATTACGGGGAGGACTGCTATGGCTACAGAGAGTCCAGTCAGACGTGTTCTCGACGTCGACGCGATCCGAGGGTTCGCACTCCTCGGGATCTTCGCCGTCAACGTCACCTTCATGGCCTCCGGTTATCCGGGAAACCTGGTCAGCGACCCCCACTTCGACTCGGGAATCGACCACGCCGTACGGGCGTTCTCCTCCCTCTTCGTCGACATGAAGTTCTACGTGCTCTTCTCGTTCCTCTTCGGGTACAGCTTCACCCTCCAGATGGAGGCGGCGAGCCGGGCCGGCGCCGCCTTCTCGGCGCGGATGCTCCGCCGCATCGGTGGCCTCTTCCTCCTCGGCGCCCTGCACACCGTCCTGCTGTACGGCGGCGACGTGCTCACCACCTACGCGGTGGCGTGTCTCGTCCTGCTCCTGCTGCGCAACATCAAGGACCGTACGGCGATCCGGACAGCGGGGGCCCTCTACGCACTCGTGCTGGTCAGCCTGATCGCCAGCGCGTTCCTGGTGGACCGCTCGACGTTCGTACCGGGCGAGGCCGAGGCGCTGGCCAACGGCGAGGAGGCGACCCGGGCACTGCTCGGCGGCTGGGGTGCGAACATCGGCGAGCACCTCGGCGGCCTGCCGCTGCTCGTACTCCAGGCAGTGACCCTGCAGGGCCCGACCGCGCTCGGGCTCTTCCTGCTCGGCATGGTCGCGGGGCGCCGGCAGTGGCTGGCCCGGATCACCGGCGGCGAGCCGGTGTTGCGCCGGATCCAGTGGATCGGATTCCCCGTCGGGCTGCTCGGTTCGATCGCCTACACCGTCAGCGGCGGAAACGGCAACACCCTCGGGGTCGCGGCGAGCGTGGCGACGGCACCGCTGCTGGCCGCCGCGTACGTGGCGACGCTGCTGCGTGTCATGCACCACCCGCGTACGGCGGCGGTCCGAAGCGCGCTCGCCCCGGCCGGCCGGATGGCCCTCACCAACTACCTGGGTCAGTCCGCGATCGGTCTGATCGCCTTCACCGGCATCGGGTTCGGCCTCGCGGGCAGCCTCTCCCCGCTCGCGCTCTTCGCCTTCGTCGCGGTCGTCTTCGCCACTCAACTGGGCCTGAGCGGGCTCTGGCTGCGCCGTTTCCGCTACGGCCCGGTCGAGTGGGGGCTGCGCTGGCTCACCAACGCCCGCCGCCCCGCCTTCGTCGCGCCGCCGACATCGGACCAACCGGCATCCGAGCAGCCGCACGCGAAAATCGTCGAACCGGTCCGGACCACCACCGGCCAGCCCGACCCGCGTTGACGCGCGGCGTCACGTCCCTGCCCGTCCCGCGCGCCGACCTCAGGGTCGACGCGCGGGTGGGGGTGTCGGGTGGCCCCGGTGGGCGGCCCAGTCGGGGGCGAGCAGTGCCATGAGGTGGGCGTCGATCCACTCGCCGTCCCAGTGCAGAGCCTGGCGCTTGGTGCCCTCGTGGACAAAGCCGACCTTCTCGTAGACCCGCTGGGCGCGCGGGTTGAAGGCGTACACCTCAAGCTCGATCCGGTGCAGACCGACGGTCTCGAAGGCGTACGCCAAGATCAGTCGGGTCGCCTCGGTGCCGAACCCACGGCCGAAGAATCGAGGACCGGCCAACAGGATGCGGAACCAGCACGACCGGTTGTGCTCGTCGAGGTCCAACAACACGACCTCGCCCACCCACTCGCCGCTGTCCTGGTCGACGATCGCCAGGTCGAGGCGATCGTCATGGCCGGCGCGGGTGGCGTACCAGCGTTCCAGGATCTCCAGGCTGTGCGTGCGGTGGCTGCCGGTCAGTCTGAGTGTCTCCGGGTCGAGCGCCGCCAACCCCGGTGCGTCGGCGGTTTCGACGGGGCGGAGCAGCACCCGTTCACCCACCAGGATCGGCTTCTCGATCAACGAGATTGCGTCGGCCACAACGAGATCATGCCTGCTCTCCCCGTTACCCACCACAAACCCGTCCCGTCCCCGCCCCTCCCCTCGCTGTCGATCCAGGGCGAAGCGCCTCTGCCGGAGATCAACTCACGTCGCTTTGCCCTGGATCGGCGAGGAGGGGTGGGGGCGGGTTAGATCCAGCGGGGTCCTAGCCACATTCGGGCGGACCACTCGGCGTACGGCAGCAGTTGGCCGACGAAGACCGGATAGAAGTACGCGAAACAGATCGCCACCAGCAGGACGTACGCCCCGGCGATGATGACGCCGACCGTACGCCGGTCCAGGCCACCGCCCTCGGCCGACGACTCGCCGGACAGTTCGGCCGGAAGTGTCTCCTCGGAGAGGGTGAGGGCCGTCGGCTTCCCGGTGTCGCCCTCGGCCGGTGCCGCCGAACGGACCCGGGACCGGGCCGGTCTGCCGCCGCCGGGTGGGCCGATGATCGCACCGAGCACGTACGTCACCGCGAGGATCAGGAACGGCAGCGCGGGTGCGGCGTAGAAGGAGAACATCGTCCGCCCGTCGAAGGCGAACCAGAACCAGGGGAGCAGTCCGGCGGCGCCGGAGAGCAGGATCGCCCCGGCCCGCCAGTCGCGGCGGGCGATGCCCAGCCAGGCGGTCGCGGCGAGCGCCGGCAGGAACGACCACCAGAGGATCGGGGTGCCGAGCAGCAGGATCTCGGCGGCGCAGCTCGGTGCGCCGCAGCCGGCGTCGGACGACCAGTAGAACGCGACCGGGCGGCCGAGGAGCAGCCACTGCCACGGCCACGACTGGTAGACGTGTGGCGTCTCCAGACCGGTGTGGAACCTGTACGCCTCGACGTGGTAGTGCCACAGGTTCCGCAACGCCCCGAGGATCGGTGGCTCGGAGTGGCCGTTGTCGGCCAGCCAGTGCCGGAAGTAGCCGTGGTCGGTGGCGAACCAGCCCGACCAGGTGGCGACGTACGTGCCCACGATCAGTACCCCGGCCAGGGCCAGCCAGCCGATCTCGCCGAGCAGCGTGTCCAGCCAGGGGCGGCGTACGCCCGCCGAGCGGCGTGCGCCGACCTCCCAGAAGATCACCAGCAGAGCGAACGCCGGGATGAAGTAGAGCGCGCTCCACTTGACGCCGACCGCGCAGCCGAGCATCAGCGCGGCGAGCAGACGCCACCACGGGACGCTCTCGGGGAACCGCAGTGGCAGTCGACCGACGGCACCCCGCCGGCTCGGGTCGAGTCCGCCCTCGATCGCGCGTACCCACCGGCGGCGGTGGTGGTCCCGGTCGACGACCAGTGCGGCGAACGCGGCGAAGACGAAGAAGAGCAGGAAGATGTCGAGCAGGGCGGTGCGGGAGAGCACCAGGTGGAACCCGTCGAGGGCGAGCAGCAGGCCGGCGGCGCAGCCGAGCACGGTCGACCCGAAGAGGCGGCGAGCGGTCCGGACCATCAGCAGTACCGAGAGGATGCCGATGATCGCCGCCGAGAAGCGCCAACCGAACTCGGGCGAGGTGGTGACGATGTGCCCGGGGGAGACGACGTTGCCGTCGACGTCGTAGTAGCCGAACGCCCACTCGCCGATCCCGATCATCCACTTGCCCAGCGGCGGGTGGACCACGTACGACGGGACGTTGTCCTTGTAATTCCACTCGACGCCCTTGCTGACCAGGCCCCAGGCGTCCTTGGCGTAGTAGGTCTCGTCGAAGATCTTGCCCTTGGGGTGGCTCAGCCCGACCAGTCGCAGGATGGCGGCGATCGCGACCACCACCAGCGTGGCGAGCCAGGAGTACGGCTCCAGTCGGCTGTCGATCGGGACCAGCCGGCGTCGCAGCACGGCGGGGAGGTGTCGTCCGCCGGGGAGTGTCGGCTCGGTCTTCGCCGCCTCGACACGAGGACCATCGGGGGGTGCGGTGGACGTACCGCCCGAGTGATCGCGGTCGCTGTCGCGGCTTGCGGTATGCGCTGTCGACGCCAGGGTCACCCCGCGATCGTAGGCTGCGGGAGCGGACGGTGGCGGCCTACGCCAACCTGACGTTTTCATAGGTGTCGATGAGGGGACGTTTCTGGTGGTAGATATGTCGGGTTCTGGGCGACTTGTCATACTCGGAGCGCCGCTCGGCAACCCCGGCGACGCCTCCACCCGACTCCGGGAGACACTCGCCGCCGCCGACGTGGTCGCCGCCGAGGACACCCGCCGACTCACCCGACTCGCCCGCGATCTGGAGATCACCATCAGCGGCCGGATCATCTCCTACTTCGAGGGCAACGAAGAACGGCGCACCCCCGGGCTGGTCGAGGCCGTACTCGCCGGAGAACTGGTCGCGCTCGTCACCGACGGCGGCATGCCCAGCGTCTCCGACCCCGGATACCGCCTGGTCAAGGCCGTGGTCGACGCCGGAGCGCCGGTCACCGCAGCCCCCGGCCCGAGCGCCGTCACCACCGCACTCGCCCTCTCCGGACTCCCCGTCGACCGGTTCTGCTTCGAAGGCTTCCTGCCCCGCACCGGCGGCGCCCGCCGTACCCGGCTTCGGGCCCTCGCCACCGAGGAACGCACCCTCGTGTTCTTCGAGGCACCCCACCGGGTCGCCGGCACCCTGACCGACCTCGCCGAAACCTTCGGCGCCGACCGGCCCGCCGCCGTCTGCCGCGAGCTGACGAAGACGTACGAGGAAATCCTCCGCCGCCCCCTCGGCGAACTCGCCACCTGGGCCACCGAGGGTGAACCGCGCGGCGAGATCACCCTCGTGATCGCCGGCGCCACCGCCACCCCCGCCGCCCGCCCCACCGACGACGAACTCCGCGCCGCGGTCGCCGCCCGTGAAGCCGCTGGCATCACCCGCCGCGACGCCATCACCGAGGTCGCCACCGCATACGCCCTCCGCCGCCGCGACGTCTACACCGTCGTCCACACCGCCCAGGGGTAAGGAAGGGCCCCTTGTTATCGCTTTCTGTATAGGAAGGGGCCCTTCCTAACGCCGCAGCAGGAGCGGGTGCGCCGAATGCGGGCGCGAATGCGAATGCGGGTGCGGGTGCGGGTGCGGTCAGAAGGTGGCGGCGAGGAAGCCTGCGGTGATCGCCAGCGGGCCGGCGAGCCCGATCAGTACGGCACCCCGCCGGGCGGAACGGTTCGGCAGCCGTACGGCACCGGTCGCCCAGACGATGCCGACGCCGCAGAGGACCACCAGGCCCAGCCCGAGGACCCAGCGTAGGTGCAGCGAGCCGGTGCCGGTGCCGACGTACGCGGTGCTGCTGTCGGCGTCGATCATCCGGGCGGTGAGCTGCCAGCTTTCGAGTTCGTCCTCGGCGGGTACGCCGGCCAGCCGGATTCCCTCGGCACTGAACTTCCCGTCCGCCGAGACGAACTCGCCCCGGCAGCGTTGGTTGATCCCCTCACCGGTGCAGTCGATCACCGTGGCGGTGCCGAGGTCGCCGTGCCCGAAGGCGAGCCAGAGCGGCTCCACACTCACCCAGGCGAAGAAGCTGGCCAGCAGTGCCAGCAGGACCAGTCCGGCCAGGCCCGAGGCGGGTCGGCGGGGTGGCTTCGGCAGCCGCGGGGGTGCCCCCGCCGGCACCCGCCCGGTCGGGAACGACCAGAGCCGTCGGGGTCGCTCGTCGGGGTCCGGCCGGGCCGGCGTGCCATCCCAGTTGACCTGCTCGATCGGAAGCCAGAAGTCCTCTTCGTCCTCGGCCGTCGGGGCCTGCCCCGGAACCGTCGCCGGGCTCGCTGTGCCGTCCGCCGACGGCACCGTGCGCGTCCCGGCCTCGTTGATCCGGGGCACCCGGTCGGGGAGCGAACTGCGCGGTGCGCCTGTGGTCGGTTCGATCGCGGCGGAGACCGGCGCGGCGAGCCAGGGTGATCCGGCCGCCCCGGTCGCGGCGCCCGGCCCAGCCGCCGGGTTCGCGCCCGGGCCGGGCGGCGGCTGCGCCGGGGGTACGACCTCAGGTGCACTCGTTTCGGCCCGAGCGGGGCCGGGTTGTGTCGGAGTGCGCGCTGGGCCGGGTTGCGTCGGCGTACCGGGTGGGGTGGGAGGTAACTGGGTGGGCGCCGGTCGGGCGGCGGGGACCGCCGGTGTTCCCAGCGGTGTCGCCGCAGGGAGTGGCGCCCATGGGTCCGGCCGCGCGTCCGGTGTCGCCGCCGGTACGTCGGCGGGCCGGGACGGCACCCGTGGACCGGCTGCCCGCGCGTCCGGCGCGGCGGGTGTCACAGCGGCGGGAGCGGGCGAACTGGGCGTCGGTGGTGTGGGCGCGGTGGATGCCGGTGGTGCGGGCGTGCTGGGCGTCGGGGGAAGGCTGGACACCGGCGGCGAGGGCGGGCTGGACGCTGGCGCGTGCGGCCCAGGCCCAGGCGTGGGCGTGGGCGAAGCGGGTGTAGGCGGCACGGCCGTGGGTGGCGGAGGCGCTGGTGGGTCGTCGGCTGGCCCGTTGCCGCTGGCCTCGGGTACGGAGGTTGGCGAATCGCCGTCGTCGGCCCGGCCGGGATCGGCATCCCCCGGCTGTTGCCCGTTCGCTCTACCGGTCACAGAAAGTATTGGACAATGCACTGTTGGCTCAAAGGGGCAGCTTGGGGTGCGTGTCGCCGACAAATCGGGCGCAGAAATCCGACTGGGGTCCGGACGGGATGTCCCAGCTCACCTTCGGATGGCCAAAGTCACGTCCGGATGGCCGGGCTCGGGCGTACGGAGCCGGAACGGGCCTATTGGTTCGCGATCTCCCAGCGGCGGTCACTAGGCTTGCTGTTCATGAGTCACGTTCTCGCGGCGGTCGCCTGGCCGTACGCCAATGGCCCGCGCCATATCGGCCACGTCTCCGGCTTCGGCGTCCCCTCCGACGTTTTCAGCCGGTACATGCGGATGGCGGGCCACGACGTACTCATGGTCTCCGGCACGGACGAGCACGGCACCCCGATCCAGGTGCAGGCCGACAAGGAGGGGGTCAGCCCGCGCGAGCTGGCCGACCGCTACAACCGGGTGATCGTCGAGGACCTGCACGGTCTCGGTCTCTCGTACGACCTGTTCACCCGGACCACCACCGGCAACCACTACGCCGTGGTGCAGCAACTGTTCGAGGGGCTGCACCGCAACGGCTACATCGTGCCGAAGGTGACCATGGGGGCGATCTCCCCGTCGACCGGCCGTACGCTGCCCGACCGCTACATCGAGGGCACCTGCCCGATCTGCGGGTACGACAGCGCCCGGGGCGACCAGTGCGACAACTGCGGCAACCAGCTCGACCCGATCGACCTGGTCAACCCTCGCTCGAAGATCAACGGCGAGACCCCGGAGTTCGTGGAGACCGAACACTTCTTCCTCGACCTGCCCGGCTTCGCCGAATCACTCGGCCGTTGGCTGGACACCCGGGAGGGGTGGCGGACCAACGTACTGCGGTTCTCGAAGAACCTGCTGGGCGACCTCCAGCCCCGGGCGATCACCCGTGACCTGGAGTGGGGCGTGCCGATCCCGCTCGACGGCTGGCGCGACCGCAACGACAAGCGGATCTACGTCTGGTTCGACGCGGTCATCGGCTACCTCTCCGCCTCGATCGAGTGGGCCCGCCGCTCCGGCGACCCGGAGGCGTGGCGGCGCTGGTGGGCGGCGGACGGCGAGGGCAAGGACGCCACCGGCTACTACTTCATGGGCAAGGACAACATCGTCTTCCACTCGGTGATCTGGCCGGCGTTGCTGCTCGGCTACTCCGGTGAGGGCGACCGGGACGGCACCCCGGGCGAGTTGGGTCGGCTGAACCTTCCCACCGAGGTCGTCTCCAGCGAGTTCCTGACGATGGAGGGACGCAAGTTCTCCTCCTCCCGCCAGGTGGTCATCTACGTCCGTGACTTCCTCGACCGCTACGACGCCGACGCGCTGCGCTACTTCATCGCCGTCGCCGGCCCGGAGAGCAACGACACCGACTTCACCTGGTCGGAGTTCCTCCGGCGGAACAACGACGAACTCGTCGCCGGCTGGGGCAACCTGGTCAACCGGTCGATCTCGATGGCGGCGAAGAACTTCGGCGCGATTCCACCGGTCGACCCGGCCGGGCTCACCGAGGCGGACGAGGCGCTGCTCGCGGTCGCCCGCGACGGATTCGCCACGGTCGGCAACCTGATCGAACGGCACCGGCAGAAGGCGGCGATCGGCGAGGCGATGCGGGTGGTCGCCGAGGCCAACAGGTACCTCTCCGACCAGGCGCCGTGGAAGCTCAAGGGCGAGGATCAGAAAGCCCGGATGGGTACGATCCTGCACGTCGCCCTCCAGGTGGTCAGTGACGCCAACACCCTGCTCACGCCCTTCCTGCCGCACTCCGCGCAGCAGGTGCACGAACTGCTCGGCGGCACCGGCGTACACGCGCCGATGCCCTCGATCGTCCAGGTCGAGGACCTGGACGGCGGTCCGTCGTACCCGGTGCTGACCGGTGACTACACGGTCGGCGCCCGGTGGGAGTCGACGCCGATCGAGGCTGGCCGGCCGTTGGCCCCGCCGAAGCCGGTCTTCCGCAAGCTCGATCCGTCCATCGTGGACGAGGAGTTGGCCCGGCTCGGTAACTGAGCACGGGACGCGGGCTGGACTATCTGCCCGACGCCCGACGCCCGACGCCCGACGCCCGACGCCCGACGCCCGACGCCCGACGCCCGACGGTCGACGACTGTCGGGCGTCGCCGGGCCGTCGACAGCAGCGCGGCGTGCCGGTCGTACCGGCGCTCGCGGCCGTCGGCGCCAGTGCCACGGCGCCGACCAGTGCGGTCAGGGCCAGCGGCATCCGGGTACCGATGCCACAGAGGATTCGCTCTGTCCGGCCCTGCCCACATCTTGAATGAGCAGCGAGTTGAATGAGTAGCGAACCTCCCGATCATCCGTTCTCGACGGTTGACCGGTCCGGGGTCAGAAGCCGGCGGCGTAGCTGTCGGTCGCCTCGACCGCCGCATGGGCGAGGGTCGCCGCCTCGTGTAGTCGCTGTTTCGCCTGTTCGAGTCGGACCAGCGCCTCGGCGACCTGGGCGGCGCTCGCGCCGCTGGTGAGGCCGCGCAGCATCGCCGAGGTCCGGTCCATCGATTCCGCGAGGGAACGGATGGTTGCCGCCTGACGGGTCGTCTCGTCGTTGAACCGGGTCAAGCCGGCCTTGACCTCTCCCACCGATGTCATCTCCGCACTCTCCCCATCGCCGGTCGCCGAACGTCTGGCGGGCCGACGGTACCAAGGAGATGCAGGCCACAGCTTTGCGTGGGAAGGGGGTATTGCCCATCGCAGGTTAGGTCAGGCTAGCCTAACTCCGTGTCCACCGACGTTCGCCACACCCGCGCGACGACAACCCCGCCGCCGTCCGCGTCGCCCCCGCATCCGTCGTCGCCACGCCGCCCGGCGGTCGGACGGCGACTCGCCGGGCTGGTGCTCGCGATCGCGGTGGTCGCCGTGGTGGCACTGCTCAGCCTCGCCGTCGGCGCCAAGCCGCTCGCGCCCGGCATCGTCGTACACGAACTGCTGCACCGCACCGGCTCTGCCGACGGCGACATCGTCCGCGGCCTGCGGATTCCCCGTACGCTGCTCGGCCTCGCCGTCGGAGCGGCGCTCGGCCTGGCCGGCGCGCTGATGCAGGCCCTCACCCGCAACCCGCTCGCCGATCCCGGGCTGCTCGGGGTCAACGCGGGCGCTGCCGCCGCGGTGGTCACCGCGATCGCCCTGCTCGGCGTCACCAGCCCGCTCGGGTACGTCTGGTTCGCCCTGATCGGTGCCGCGTTCGCCGCCACCGTCGTCTACCTGCTCGGCTCCCGGGGCCGTAGCGCCGCCACGGCGGTCCGGCTCACCCTCGCCGGTACGGCGGTCACCGCCGCGCTGACCGGATACATCTCCGGGCTGGTGCTGCTCGACCCGAACGCCTTCAACGGATACCGGTTCTGGTCGGTCGGCAGCCTGACCGGCCGGGACCTCTCGGTACTCACCGCGGTCGGCCCGTTCCTCCTCGCCGGCGCGGTCTGCGCGCTCGCGCTGGCACGCCCCCTCAACGCACTCGCCCTCGGCGAGGAGAGCGGTCGTGCCCTCGGCGCGCATCTCGGCCGTACCCGGGGAATCGCTGTCCTCGCGGTGACCCTGCTCTGCGGCGCGGCGACCGCCGCGCTCGGACCGATCGCCTTCGTCGGGCTGACCATCCCACACATCGCCCGAGCCCTCGTCGGCCCGGACCAACGCTGGATCCTGCCCTACTCGATGGTGCTCGCACCGATCCTGCTGCTCGGCGCCGACATCATCGGTCGGGTGATCGCCCGACCCGGTGAGATCGAGGTCGGCATCGTCACCGCGTTCGTCGGTGCCCCGGTACTGGTCGCGTTGATTCGCCGGACCCGGGTGGCCCAACCGTGACCGCCCCGCCGACCTCCGGGGGGCCGGGCGTCACCACCGTGGCGCCGCCCGCCGCGCCGCCGGTCCGCCGGATACACGCCCTGGGCGGGCGGATCACACTCCGGGTCGACCGCCGGGCCAGCGTCGTCTGCGCCACGCTCGCCGCGGTGATCGTCGTGGTCGCGGTCTTCAGCCTCGGCATCGGGGACTACCCGATCCCGGTCGCGGAGGTGGTCCGTACCCTGCTCGGCCAGGGCACCCCGGCCACCGACTTCATCGTCCGCGAACTCCGGTTGCCCCGCCTGCTCACCGCTGTACTCGTCGGGGCGGCGCTCGGCGTCGGCGGCGCGCTCTTCCAGAGTTTGTCGCGCAACCCGCTCGGCAGCCCCGACGTCGTCGGGTTCGACACCGGCGCCGCCACCGGCGCGCTCGTGGTGATCCTGCTACTCGGCGGTGGCGGTACGGGCACCGCGCTCGGTGCGGTGACCGGCGGGGTCGTCACCGCGATGCTGGTCTACCTGCTCGCCGGCAAACGGGGCGGATCCGGGTTCCGGCTCATCCTGATCGGCATCGCCATCGGCGCGCTGCTCGACGCGGTCAACGCGTACCTGATCACGCGGGCCGAGTTCACCGACGCCCGCCAGGGGGTGCTCTGGCTCACCGGCAGCCTCGACGGTCGGGGCTGGGAGCAGGTACGGCCGCTCGCGCTCGTCCTTGTCGTACTCCTGCCCGTGGCCGTGCTGCTCGGCCGCGACCTGCGGATGCTCGAACTCGGCGACGAGCCGGCACGAGCGCTCGGCGTACCGGTCGAACGGACCCGGCTCGGCGTGATGCTGATCGGGGTGGGCCTGACCGCCACCGCGACCGCAGCCGCCGGACCGATCGCGTTCATCTCCCTCACCGCCCCGCAGGTGGCCCGCCGACTCACCCGCGGCGGCGGCCCGAACATCCTCCCGTCCGCGTTCGTGGGCGCGGCCCTGCTGGTCGGCAGCGACCTTGCCGCACAGCGTCTGTTCCACCCCGTCAGCCTGCCGGTCGGGGTGCTGACCGCGGGCATCGGCGGGCTCTATCTCGCCTGGCTGCTCGCCGGGCAATGGCGGAAAGGACTCGGATGACTTCGGCGGACCGGACGGAGCCGAACCCGGCACGGCTGAGCTGTGCCGACGCCACCCTCGCGTACGACCACCGGGTCGTCGCCGAGGCGTTGAGCGTGAGGATCCCGGACCACTCCTTCACTGTCCTGGTCGGACCGAACGGGTGCGGCAAGTCCACTCTGCTGCGGGCGTTGGCCCGGTTGCTCGTACCCCGGCACGGGACGGTGCACCTGGACGGCCGGTCGATCCACGGACTGCGGGCCAAGGAGGTGGCCCGCCAACTCGGGCTGCTGCCGCAGACGGCGATCGCGCCGGACGGCATCACCGTGCAGGACCTGGTCGCCCGGGGCCGCTACCCGCACCAGGGGCTGCTGCGCCAGTGGTCGCCGGGGGACGAGACGGCGGTGACGCAGGCGATGGCCGCGACCAACGTCACCGAGTTGGCCGGGCGGTACGTCGACGAACTCTCCGGCGGGCAGCGGCAACGGGTGTGGCTGGCCATGGCGCTCGCCCAGCAGACCCCGATCCTGCTGCTCGACGAGCCGACCACCTTCCTCGACATCGCGCACCAGATCGAGGTGCTGGACCTGGTCGCCCGGCTCCGGGAGGAGCAGGGCCACACCCTGGTCGCGGTCCTGCACGACCTGAACCACGCCTGCCGGTACGCCACCCATCTGATTGCCATGCGCGACGGCACGGTGGTGGCCCAGGGGACGCCGGCCGACATCGTCGACGCCGACCTGGTCGAGCAGGTCTTCGGCCTGCCCTGCCGGGTGATCACCGACCCCGAGTCGGGCACCCCGCTGATCATCCCGAAGGCGCGGCGCGTGCTCACCCCGACCCGCTGAAGTGCGGCTGATCCGGAGGGACTCACCACGCACCCCCCGACACCCGCTGCACCCCCGGACAACCGCTGCACCACCGATACCCGCACAGACCAACGACTGGAGAACCATGTCCTCGCACCTCCTGACCCGTCGCGGATTCCTACAGGGCGTCGGCGCCACCGGCGTACTGCTCG
Source organism: Micromonospora sp. NPDC050417 (assembly GCF_044458865.1). Lineage (NCBI taxonomy): Bacteria > Bacillati > Actinomycetota > Actinomycetes > Micromonosporales > Micromonosporaceae > Micromonospora > Micromonospora sp. NPDC050417. Next base: position 169,186 of record NZ_JBITIH010000009.1, on the reverse strand, counting down.
GCCTGGCCGCCTGCGGCGACTCCGGCTCCACCTCCACCGACGGCGACGGCCGCTCCGGTGCGGGGCAGTCGTTCCGCTACACCGACGGCCGGGGCAAGACCGTCGAACTGGCCGCCCGGCCGACCCGGGTGGTCGCGCAGAGCAGCGCCGCCGCCGCGCTCTGGGACGCCGGCTTCCAGGTCGCCGGGGTGTACGGGGAACTGGGCACCACCGACGGCAAGCTCAACTACCAGGCCGGCAACATCGACGTGACCAAGGTCGAGGTGGTCGGCAAGACCTACGGCGAGTTCAACCTGGAGCGGTACGCCGCGCTGCGCCCCGAACTCCTGGTCGACCTCTCCTTCGACGACAAGAGCCTCTGGTACGTGCCGGAGAGCAGCGCCGACAAGGTGTACGCGCTGGCGCCCTCGATCGGGATGAAGATGCCCGGTCTCGACCTGCCCACGATCATCGACAACTTCATGACGCTCGCCGGCCAGCTCGGCGCCGACCCGGACGCCGCCCCGGTGAAGGCGGCCCGGTCCGACTACGACGCCGCCGTCGACGAGGTGAAGTCGGCGATCAGGGCCAAGCCGGGCCTGCGGATCGCGGCTATCTCCCGGGACCCCGACAAGCTCTACATCGCCGACCCGAACGCGCACCCCGACCTGAAGCACCTCGCCTCGCTCGGTGCCACCTTCGTCACCCCGTCGCGGCAGATGAAGCCCGAGGAGTACTTCGAGGAGGTCAGTTGGGAGCAGGTCGGCCGGTACCCCGCCGATATGATCATTTACGACGGGCGGGAGGCCACCGGGGTCGCCGAGACCGCCGACAAGATTCCCACCTGGACCAACCTCGCCGCGGTCAAGGCCGGTCAGGTCTTCCGGTGGCGGCCGGCGGCCCCGTACAGCTACGCGGCGACCGCGCCGATCTACCGCGAGGTCGCGGGCTGGTTGAACAAGGCCAAGCCGCTGGGCTGAACGCCCCACGGCGGGGATGCCTGCCGTACGGTCGGGTCAGCGGCCGTACGGCAGGTCGATCAGCCGGTCGTCGGTGATCTCCTGGGCGGGCGCCCACGTCTCGTAGACGCCGCGCTCGTAACACTGGGCGCCGCAGGTGGCGATGCTGTCCGGGTTCGGTCGGCACAGCCGCAGTCGCAGCCAGCCCGTCTGCTCGCCGAGCACCAGACAGAGCACGCCACGCCAGTTGGCGAACCGGGCCCGGCGGCGGACACCCTCCACCGGATAGCGAGCCGCCCGGGTCATCGCCAACACCCGGAAACCGCCCGGCAGGTCGGCAAGCGCCTCGTACTCCTGCCCCTGGTAGTCGCCGACGAGCTGGGTGCTGCGCGAGGTGTCGCCGAACGGCACGTAATCCTGGTCCGGTGAGACGCCCGGCGCGGCGGCCAGCAGGTGACGCCAGCGCGGGCCGGCCATCCGCAGCCAGCCCCGCTGCTCCGGCTGGTACGTGTAGAGCACCACCTCGTCACCGGCCGGCGAGTACGCGACCAGGGCCGCGTTCGCCGACAACGGCAGGTCGGCCATGTCCCGGGTGACGAACTCCGGGATCAGGTGGCGCCCGCTCGGGGTGAACCCGGTGCCCAGCACCGGCGGCCCGACCCGGTCGTGCGGCGGGATCGCCACCAACCCGGAGTGCCGGTCGCCCCCGGGTACGTCGTAGTCGAGCGGGTCGATCGCCCGCCAGCGCAGCACGTACGCGACATCCGTCCCGTCCCGTCCGGCCTCCAGATCGGTACGGAGCAGCGCCAGGTCGGCCGGGGTACGCAGGTGGGCGACGTCGTACTCGCGGTAGCAGAAGCCGTACGGCAACCAGCCGCGTAGATGCCCGGCGAACTGGCGGGCGGAGAGCACCTTGACCATCGGTGTGCCCTGCCGGATCAGCGCCGAGTTGCGCACACTCGCCAGGATCGGGTCGCTCGCGCCCGCCTGGGTCTGGCTGAGCTGGTGCACGTCGTCCCAGCTCCGGGCCCGGTTCAGCGGTGCGGTCAACGGCGGTTCCAGGTCCGGGTCGCTGGCCGCGCGCGACCCGTACACGGCGGTGACCTCGCTCGCGTGCACGAACCGGTGCCAGGGCAGCCGCGCGTCCGGGCGGGGGTCCCGGCTGAACCCGTCCACCTCACTGGCGCTGAACAACTCGTAGGCGGCGCCCCGGGTCAGTTCCTCGGCCTGGTAGGTGGCTCCGGCGTACGTCACCACCAGCCCGACCGGCGCTTCTGGTACGTCCCGTGTTTGCGGGGTGACGCTCATGCGCGCGACGCTAGGAGGGCCCGATGCCCTCCAGGTGAACGAGAGGTGACGGAGAGGGACAACGACCGAAAATGCGTCGATGTCAAGCCGAAGGGCGTACAGGGCCGTCCGGGTGGCCGAGAGACGATCAGCTCAGCGGGTACGCGGCGGTAGGGCCAGCCTGGTATGTGATGCTGACCGGAATGAGTGAGCCGACCGAATCCCGCCAGCAGCGGGCCGCCCGTCGGGCCGGGGAGTTTCCGCCCGCGCCCGAGCCGTTGCCGCTGCCCGTGCTGGACAGCCACACCCACCTCGACATCACCGTCACCGAGGCCGGCGTGCCCGGCGTGCCCGTCGCCACCGATCCCGGCGTGTCCGTCGCCACCGATCCCGGCGTCGACCCGGTTCTTGCGTTGATCGACGCGGCGGCCGTGGCTGGCGTCGACCGGCTGGTCCAGGTCGGTGTCGACGTGCCGTCGTCACGGTGGGGGGCCGAGGCGGCCCGCCGCTATCCGGCCGTCCTCGCCGCCGTTGCCCTACACCCCAACGACGCCCCGCGCCTGGACGACCTCGACGGCGCGTTGCGGGAGATCGAGGCGCTCGCCGGGCAGGAGCGGGTACGCGGCATCGGCGAGACCGGGTTGGACTTCTTCCGCACCGGCGACGAGGGGCGGGCGGCGCAGGAGGAGAGTTTCCGCGCCCACATCGCCATCGCCAAGCGGTACGACAAGGCGCTGATCATCCACGACCGGGACGCGCACGCCGAGGTGTTGCGGGTGCTCGACTCCGAGGGGGCGCCCCGAACCGTGGTGCTGCACTGCTTCTCCGGCGACGAGGAGTTCGCGGTCGAGTGTGTACGGCGCGGCTATGTACTGAGTTTCGCCGGTACGGTCAGCTTCGGCAGCGCCGGCGCGTTGCGTGCTGCGGCGAAGGTGACGCCGCTGGACCAGATGCTGGTGGAGACCGATGCCCCGTACCTGACTCCGATGCCGTACCGGGGGCGGCCGAACGCGTCGTACCTGATTCCGCTGACCGTCCGCACCCTTGCCGAGGCGACCGGTACGGACCTGGAGAAGCTCTGCGCCGCCATCTCCGCCACCGGCGACCGCGTCTTCGGCCCCTGGTAAGGAAGGGCCCCTTGTTATCGCTTTCGGTATAGGAAGGGCCCCTTCCTAACGTCACTCACTCCCGCGCCGGGGCGGCGGCGAGGCGCGGGTGGGGGTGGGGGTGGGAGATCAGGGGCGGCGGGCGGGAACCCGACCGGCGCGCCGGATGCCACGGGCCGACCGGGGCCGGGGGAGGGTCGTGCCGTCGTCGAGGGCGGTGGCGCTACCGCTGGGCCCGATCTCGACGTCCGGGGCCGGGTGTGCGGGCTCGGCGTGGTCGAAGCGCCGGGCCGCCCACGGAGTGAGGACAAAGCCGCGCTTGACGGTGAGCAGTTCGACCCCGGCGGCCCAGGACCGTACGCCGTCGATCCGGGCCAGTGTCCGGGTGGTGAAGTCGAGTACGTCGGCGTGGGCCGGCAGAATCACCTCGCACATCAGCGATTCCTGGCCGAGGGTCGCGGCGACGTAGCGCACACCCGGCAGCGCGGCGAGTTCCCGGGCCACGGCGTCCAACCGGGACGGGGCGACCGAGAGCCAGAAGAGCAGCTCTGCCTTGAACCCGAGGGCCGCCGCCGGAACCAGGGTGATCACCTGTACGCAGCCGGTGCCGTACAGCGCCTCGAACCGTCGCCGTACGGTGCTCTCGCTGATCCCCAACCCGAGGGCGACGGCGTGGAAGCTCGCCCGCCCGTCGTCGCGGAGCGCCCGTACGATCCGCTCGTCGACCTTGTCCAGATGGTCCGGTGGACAGTCGTGCACCGGTGGAGTGGCGGGCGCGGTGACGTCGTCGAGCAGTTGGCGACTCCACTCGTGGTCGGACTTGTACGTGTGCAGCAACAGGTCGGCGACGGTGCCGCGTACCCCGGGGATGCGCTGCACCCCGGTGAGCACACTGTGCATGCTGGTCCCGGGGGTGACCAGCACCTCGGCGACGAGGTCGTGCGCCCCGGTCACCACGGCGACGAACCGTACCTCCGGCCGGGCCGCCAACGCCCGCGCGGTCGGGAGCTGCTCGCCCGGTACGCAGTGGACCCGGACGATCAGCAGGTCGGCCGGTCCGCCCCCGGGTTGTGGTGCGACGGCCACCCGAACCAGACCGTCGGCGATCAGCTGTTGGGCCCGGCGGGCCACGGTGGTCACCGACGTTCCGATCAGTGCGGCGATCTCGGTCCAACTCGCCCGGCCGTTGGCCTGGAGGGCGGCGACTATGCGACGGTCGGTCGGATCGAGGTCGTACGGGCCGGTCGCCATCACGCGGGCGCGACAGTCGACGGGGTCCCGGCAGTCCACGTCGCGGTCGTCGAGCCACGCGGGGCGGGCGTCATCGAGTTCGGTCGGTCCACGGTGACCAGCGTGGAGTACGGATCGCCGGTCAGCAACGGTGACATGTCACGTTTTCACCAATTTAGTGGCGAAAGCGGAGTTGTACGCCACCGTACCGGGCGTGCCGGCCGCAGGCCGGATCCGGCCCCGTAGGCTCTGGCCTCATGACCGGACTCCTCGGCCCGGCGGAGATCCGGGAACTGGCCGCCCGACTCGGCGTCGCGCCGACCAAGAAACTGGGCCAGAACTTCGTCCACGACCCGAACACGGTCCGCCGGATCGTCGCCGCCGCCGCACTCGCCCCGGCCGACGTGGCCCTGGAAGTCGGCCCCGGGCTGGGCTCACTCACCCTCGGGCTGCTCGCCGCGGCCGGGCACGTGCACGTCGTGGAGATCGACCCGACGCTCGCCGCCGCGCTGCCCGCGACCGTCGCCGAACGGGCTCCGGAAGCCGCCGGGCGGCTCACCGTGCACCACGCCGACGCGTTGCGGATCACCGCCGCCGAACTGGGTCAACCGGCACCGACCGCGCTGGTCGCGAACCTGCCGTACAACGTGGCCGTGCCGGTGGTGCTGCACCTCCTAGCCGAACTGCCCAGTCTCCGTACCGGACTGGTCATGGTGCAGAAGGAGGTCGCCGACCGGCTCGTCGCTGGCCCCGGCTCCAAGACGTACGGCATCCCGTCGGTCAAACTCGCCTGGTACGCCAACGCGCGCGGCGCCGGCAAGGTCCCACCGAATGTCTTCTGGCCGGTGCCGAACGTCGACTCCGGGCTGGTCGCCTTCACCCGTCGCGAACCGCCCCGCGCCGACGTACCCCGCAGACAGGTCTTCGCCGTCGTCGACGCCGCCTTCGCCCAGCGTCGCAAGACCCTGCGCGCCGCGCTCGCCGGCTGGGCCGGTGGCGCGGCCCGCGCCGAAACGTTGCTCGACGCGGCAGGTGTCGACCCCGGCGCGCGGGGCGAATCGCTCACCGTGGAGCAGTTCGCCGCCATCGCCGCGTCGGCCCAGCCCGCTCCGGACCCTGCCGAGTAGGCTGTCGCCGTGCTCGTAACCAGGCCCGTGTCGCCCCCACGCCACCTCGCCGCAGCGGCGGCGTCCCGGGTCCCGGGCCGTGCCCGATGACCGAGGCATGGCGGCCGGACGATGACGACGAGCGGGCCCGGCGCGGCGCGAGCGGCCCGGTCAAGGTACGCGTCCCGGCAAAGATCAACCTGCATCTCGGAGTGGGCCCGCTGCGGCCCGACGGCTACCACGAACTGAACACGATCTACCACGCCATCGCGCTGCACGACGAGCTGACCGCCCGACGTGGCGACACCCTCACCCTCACCATGGAGGGCGAAGGCACCGGCGAACTGGCCCTGGACGAGGAGAACCTGGTCATCCGGGCCGCCCGCGCCCTCGCCGAACACGTCGGCGTACCCGCGCACGCCCGGCTACACCTGCGCAAGCAGATCCCGCTCGCCGCCGGACTCGCCGGTGGCAGCGCCGACGCCGCCGCCGCCCTCGTCGCCTGCGACACCCTCTGGGGCACCAACCTCTCCCGCGACCAACTCGCCCTGATCGCCGCCGACCTCGGCTCCGACGTCCCGTTCCTGCTCTACGGCGGCACCGCGCTCGGCACCGGACGCGGCGAGGCGGTCAGCCCCGTACTGGCCCGACCCACCACCTGGCACTGGGTGGTCGCGGTCGCCGACGGCGGCATCTCCACCCCGGTCGCCTTCCGTGAACTGGACCGGCTGCGCGCCGACGGCGCCGCCCCGCCCCCACTGACCGCCGCCGAAGGGTTGCTCGCCGCGCTGCGCCAACGTGACCCGGCCGTACTCGCCGCGAACCTCGGCAACGACCTACAGGCCGCCGCCCTGTCACTGCGACCCGCCCTGGCCGCCACCCTGAAGGCCGGCGAGGCCGCCGGTGCACTCGCCGGCATGGTCTCCGGCTCCGGCCCCACCTGCGTCTTCCTCGCCGCCGACGGCCCCAGCGCCAACCGGATCGCCGTCGAACTGGAAGCCGCCGGTGTCTGCCGGGCCGCCCGCACCGCCACCGGTGCCGTCCCCGGCGCCCGGGTGATCTGACCGGCCGACGGGTACGCCACCCGCGTAGGCTTGGACTACTCCAGGCGTCCTCCCGTGCCGGTCGACCGGCACCCGGGGCGCCTTTGATCATGGAAGGTGGGCTCGTGGCCAACATCGTCAACCTGGACCGGGTGTCCAAGGGCTATGGCGCGGCCGGGCAACTGCTCACCGACGTGTCCCTCGGCCTCGACGACGCAGACCGGATCGGTGTCGTCGGGCTCAACGGGGCCGGCAAGTCGACCCTGCTCCGACTCCTCACCAAGCTCGAAGAACCGGACAACGGGCGGGTGACGCACCGTCGCGACCTGCGGGTCGCCTGGCTACCCCAGACCCTCAAGCTCGACGCCGAGGCGACCGTACGGGACGTGGTGCTCGGCACCGCCTGGCTGGACCAGAGCATGGGCGCCGAGCACGAGTGGGCCGGCGACGCCGGAGTCCGGGCCATCCTCGACGGACTCGGCATGCCGTACCTCGGGCTCGACCAGCCGGTCGGACCGATGTCCGGCGGCGAACGGCGCCGGGTCGCGCTCGCCGCCCTCCTGGTCCGCACCGCCGACCTGCTCATTCTCGACGAGCCGACCAACCACCTCGACGTGGCCGGCGTCGACTGGCTCGCCCGGCACCTGGTCAACCGTAGGGGCGCCCTCGTCGTTGTCACCCACGACCGCTGGTTCCTCGACGCCGTCTGCACCACCACCTGGGAGGTCGGCGACCAGACCGTACGGGCCTACGCGGGCGGCTTCGCCGCCTGGACGCTCGCCCGGGTGGAGCGGGAACGGGTCGCCGCCGCGACCGAGGCACGCCGACAGAACCTGCTCCGCAAGGAGATCGCCTGGCTGCGCCGGGGACCGCCGGCGCGGACCTCCAAGCCCCAGTTCCGAATCGACGCCGCCAACGCGCTGATCGCCGACGTACCGCCGCCGCGCGACACCATGTCGCTGCAACGGCTGGCCACCTCACGGCTCGGCAAGCAGGTGTACGACCTGGAGGACGTCACCCTCAAGGCGGGCCCGAAGCTGATCCTGGACGACCTGACCTGGCAGGTCGGCCCCGGCGACCGGATCGCCATCGTCGGCGCCAACGGGGCCGGCAAGACCACGCTGCTGCGCCTGCTCGCCGGGGTACGCGAACCCGAGGCGGGACGGCTCAACATCGGCTCGACCGTACGCCCGGCGTTCCTCTCCCAGGAACTCTCCGAGCTTCCCAACCAACTGCGGGTGCTGGAAGCGGTCGAGGAGGTGGCCCGCCGCGTCGTCCTCGGCGACCGGGAACTGGCCGCCTCCCAACTCGCCGAGGTGTTCGGCTTCGACGACCGTCGACTTTGGACCCCGGTCGGTGACCTCTCCGGTGGTGAACGCCGCCGGTTGCAGATGCTGCGACTGCTCGCCGCCGAACCGAACGTGCTCCTCTTCGACGAACCCACCAACGACCTGGACACCGACACCCTGGCCGCGTTGGAGGACCTGCTCGACTCCTGGCCCGGCACGGTCATCGTGGCCAGCCACGACCGGTACCTGATCGAACGGGTCACCGACGTGGTCTACGGCATGTTCGGCGACGGGCGGCTGGTCCACCTGCCCGGCGGCATCGACGAATACCTCTCCCGCGCCGGTGCCGGTCAGGGTCGCACCGCCACCACCGGCGCGTCGGCGGTCGCCCCCTCGCCCCAGGAGACCGGGCGTGGTGGGACGGACGACGGCGCCGCCCCGCTCAGCGCCGCGGAGGTACGGCTGGCCAAGAAGGAACTGAGCAAGCTTGAGCGGCAGATCGCCAAGCTGGATCAGCGGGAGTCCGCGCTGCACGACCAGATGGCCGAACACGCCACCGACTACGCGAAGGTCGCCGAACTGGACAACCAACTGCGCGCGGTACGGGCCGAACGGGAGCAGACCGAGGAAACCTGGCTGGCCCTCGCCGAGCAGGTGCCGGGGACCTGAGAACCGGTTCCGGACCGGGCAGCGGAACCCAGCGCTGGCCGGTCCGGTCGGCTCGCGGCCGGGCGTGTGCGGCGTCACACCGCCGCATGCGGGACAATCGTTGACGACCCTCACCGGAACGGCGTTGGAGAGTTACGACTATGGCCCACAACCCCGTCAACCACCCCGCGCGTCCGGTCTACCGCGCGATCGGCGGACTGACCGGCCTCTACCTGGTCATCTTCGGTGTCCTCGGGCTCATCGAGACCAGCGGCAGCGAACTGTTCGTCCAGGACCAGGCCACCACCGTGCTCGGCCAGGGGACCAACCTCGGCCACTCGGCGCTCGCCGTGGTGCTCGGCGCGCTCGTCCTGATCGGCACCGGCATCGGCCGTAACGTCGACGCCACGGTCAACAAGTGGTTCGGCTACCTGCTGATGCTGGTGTCGCTGGCCGGCCTCGCGGTCATCCGGACCGACGCCAACTACCTCAACTTCACGGTCGCCGGTGTCATGGTGACCATGCTCCTCGGCCTGGTGCTGCTGATGGCCGGCATGTACGGCCGGGTCGGCTCCGAGGACGAGGCGCGGGCCTGGCGGGACGGGCGCCTGGTGCTCTGAGCGGGCTGGCGCCGGGTGACGGGCCGGTACCGAACGGCCCTGATCCGCGTTCCCCGGAAACGCCTCCCCGATCTGGGTGACAATTCGGAAGAATCGTCACCGGTACGGGAGGAGAGGTCGATGGCTCACATCCCCATCAACCACCCGGCGCGCCCGCTCTACCGGGTCCTCTCCGGGCTCGTCGGACTCTACATCCTGATCTTCGGGATCTTCGGCCTCGTCGAGACCTCCGGCGACTCACTCTTCGGCCGCGACGACGTGTACGCCCTCGGACTTCGTACCAACCTGGCCTTCTCACTGGTATCGGTGCTCTTCGGCATCGTTATCCTGATCGGCGCATCCCTACGCGGCAACCTCGGCCACTTCATGAACCTCACCGCAGGGGTGGTCTTCCTCGTCGTCGGAATCGTCATGCTGACCGTGCTCCAGACCGACGCGAACATCCTCAACTTCTCCGTTGCCACGGTCGTGGTGTCAATGATCTTCGGCCTGGTGACGTTCGCCACCGGCCTCTACGACAAGGTCGGCCCACCGGAGCGCGCCGAAGCAGAACGGCACTACCGCCGCACCGCGTCGACCGACCCCGCCGGCTGACCCGCACCGCACCCGCACCGCACCCGCCCCGGCCGGACCGGGCCAAGCCGGGCCAGGGTCAACGGCCCCGGCGGGTCAACAACGTCGGCTTCGCCTCCAGATGCGAAAGCCCGTGCCAGGCCAGGTTGACCAGATGCGCGGCCACCGTCTCCTTGCGCGGCTTGCGCACCTCCAGCCACCAGCGCCCGGTCAACGCCACCATCCCCACCAGCGCCTGCGCGTACAACTCGGCCAGCTTCGGGTCGTAGCCACGACTCTTGAACTCCGCCCCCAGGATGTGCTCCACCTGGTGCGCCACGTCGTTGAGCACGCTGCTGAAATTGCCCGTCGCCGACATCACCGGCGACTCCCGGACCAACACCCGGAAACCGCTGGTCTCCTCCTCGATGTAGCTGAGCAGCGCCAACGCCGCCTGCTCCAGCAACTCCCGCGGATGACCAGCCGTCAGCGCGGCCGCCACCCGGTCGAGCAGGGCCCGGACCTCCCGGTCGACAACGACCGCGTAGAGACCTTCCTTGCCGCCGAAATGCTCGTAGACCACCGGTTTGGAGACCTTCGCACGGGACGCCACCTCCTCGATGGAGGTGGCGTCAAAACCGCGCTCGGCGAAGATCTGTCGCCCGATGGAGATCAGTTGTTCGCGGCGTTGCGCCGCAGACATCCGTACCCGGGAATTTGGCTTGGTCGGCGCCGTCGGCGGTCGCCCCCGCCCGTTGCCCCCGCTCGTGCTCGGGCTCTCTGTCACCCGGCCATCCTGCCAGGTGACGCCACCCGCAACGCGCTCCGGCGCGACCTGATCACTGCGGTGCGGCCGGTTTCACCAGTTTCGCCGCGATCCGTTCCGGCTTCGGCCACCGTACGTCGAACGCCGCACCGGCCTTCTCGAAGGCCCAGATCACCCGCGCGGAGATGTCCACCTGACCGCGCAGCACCCCGTGCCGGGCGCAGGTCGGGTCGGCGTGGTGCAGGTTGTGCCAGCTCTCACCGAAGGAGAGAATCGCCAGCGGCCAGAAGTTCGACGCCTTGTCGCCCTGGCGCACCTCGAACGGGCGCTCGCCGTAGACGTGGCAGACCGAGTTGATCGACCAGGTCACGTGGTGCAGCAGCCCGACCCGGACCAGCCCGGCCCAGAAGAACGCGGTCAGCGCCCCCTGCCAGGACCAGGTCACCAGACCGCCGACCGCCGCCGGTGCCAGCAACGAAATGCTCACGAGCAGCGGGAAGAGTCGGTCGACCCGACTGATGTCCTTGTCCGCCAACAGGTCCGGGGCGAACCGCGCCCGGTTGGAGAGCTCGCGGTGGAACAGCCAGCCCATGTGGGCGAAGAAGAGACCCTTGGTCAGTCCCCACACGCTCTCACCGAACCGCCACGGCGAGTGCGGGTCGCCCTCGACGTCGGAGAAGGCATGGTGGCGCCGGTGGTCGGCCACCCACTGGGTGATGTTGCCCTGGACCGCGAACGAACCCGCCACCGCGAGGGTCACGCGCAGCCACCGCTTCGCCTTGAACGAGCCGTGGGTGAAGTAGCGGTGGAAGCCGACCGTGATGCCGAGCCCGGCGACCACGTACCAGACCCCGCCGATCGCGAGGTCGGTCCAGGTCAGCCAGCCGCCCCAGGCCACCGGGACGGCGGCGACGAGGGCGATGAAGGGCACGATCACGAAGGACCAGAGGGCGATCAGAATGCCCACCGGCTGCTTGCCTTCGGTGAGCGGCTTGGGACCTCTGTCGGCGGTTTCGGCGGTCGGTTCGGTCAGGGTGGTCGACATGGCACCTCGATGAGTGGGACGGGGGATGAGATCACGAAGTTACGCCTACGTCACCGTAACTTACGGCACCGTAAGTCGCCATGGGTGAGTTCTGGGAGTTCCCTATGAGCTCTCGACGAAACGCGTCGTACGCCCGTTCTAATCTGCTGGTCGTGACCGACGAACTCGCCACCGAGGCCCGACGGCTGCGCGCCGTCGAGGGCCTTTCCGTGGGCCAGATCCGGGCCCGCCTCGGCATCGGCAAAGACCGGCTGTACGAGCTGCTGCGCGGCGTCCCGGCTCCCGAGTGGACCCGGCGCCCGAACGCCAAGGACGAGGTGCGCGCCCGCGCATTGCGGCTGAGGGAGGAGGGCTGGTCGGTCACTGAGATCGCCACCGAACTCGGCGTCGCCAAGTCGACCGCCTATCAGTGGGTCAAGCACCTGCCCCTCGATCCCGACTCGCCCCGGGCGCGGCAGCGCCAGGCGGAGGCTGGCGCCCTGCGTGCCAGCAAGGCGGAAGAGCGGCGGGACGCGGCGGCCGTACGCGAGGAGGCGCTGCGCCAGCGGGCGGAGGCCTGGACGGGGAACCTCGACCTGCGTGAACTGATGCTGCTCGGCGCGATCATGTACTGGTGTGAGGGGGCGAAGAGCAAACCACACCGCAAGCAGTACGAACTGGCGTTCGTGAACAGCGATCCCCGCCTGGTGGAGCTCTTTCTTCGCTTTGTCGAGGCGACCGGGCGGACGCGTGACGAGTTGCGATATCGCCTCAGCATCCACGAGACAGCGGATGTTGGGGCGGCGGGGCGGTGGTGGGCTGAGCGCTTGGGAATCGAACTGGAGTCGTTCCGACCGGCTCAGATCAAGAGACACAAGCCAACTACCAACCGACTCAACACGGGTCCTGACTACCACGGTTGTCTGGTGGTTCGGGTGCCTCGCGCACGCGATCTATATGTATGGATCGAAGGTGTCGTCGCCGGTACCATCGCCCGTGTGGCGCCCGCTGGCTTCACCTCGGCGGCGCCCACGGGTTAGGCTGAGCGCAGCACGATCGGCCGTGGTGTAATTGGCAACACGTCGCCCTTTGGAGGCGATTTTCTAGGTTCGAGTCCTAGCGGCCGAGCTGTACTTCTAAGTCCGATTTGTTCGGTACGGGGGAACCTGGCGACCGGTCAGCGGTGCGCGGTTAGCATGGGGCCGCAGACTGCCAACCGCTCTGACGGGAGCTTCTCGTGTCCCAGCCCCGCGTCCGCACCATCGTCGTTCTCGCCGCTGGCGAGGGCAAGCGGATGAAGTCGGCACTGCCCAAGGTTCTGCACCCGCTGCTCGGCCGTACCCTGCTCGGCCACGTGCTGGCGGCGTCCGCGCCGCTCGCCGCGGACCACACCCTGGTCGTGGTCGGGCACGGTGCCGAGCAGGTCACCGCACACCTCGCCGAGGTGGCGCCCGACGCCAGCCCGGTCCTCCAGGCCGAGCAGCGCGGCACCGGCCACGCCGTACGCATCGCGCTCGATGCGGCACCCGACCAGACCGGCACCGTGATCGTGATCAACGGTGACGCGCCGCTGCTCCGGCCCGAGACCGTCGCCGCGCTGGTCGAGGCGCACGAGGCGGCGGGGGCCGCGGCGACCGTGCTCGCCGCCGAGGTCGCGGACCCGACCGGACTGGGACGGATCGTCCGTGACGAGGCTGGGCGGCTGGAGCAGATCGTCGAGGAGCGCGACGCGACCCCCGCCCAGCGGGCCCTCCGCGAGATCAACGCCGGCATCTACGCCTTTGACGCCTCCCGCCTGCGGGACACGCTCGGCAAGCTCTCCACCGACAACGACCAGGGCGAGGAGTACCTGACCGACGTCTTCGGCCTGCTCGTGGCGACTGGTGAGCCGGTGGTCGTGCACGTGGCGCCGGACGCCACCGAGACTCTCGGCTGCAATGACCGGGTCGAACTGGCCAACCTCCGGGCGTTGCTGCGCGACCGGGTGAACACCGGTTGGATGCGGGCCGGGGTGACACTGCTCGACCCGGCGACCACCTGGATCGACGTCACCGTCACGCTTGAGCGGGACGCGGTGGTGGACCAGAACACGCAGTTGCGCGGAGTGACGACGGTGGCGGCCGGGGCGGTCGTCGGGCCGGACGTCACCCTGATCGACACCGGCGTCGGCGCCGACGCGACGGTGCTGCGTAGCCACGCGGTCAGCGCGGAGATCGGTCCCCGGGCGAGCGTGGGGCCGTACGCCTACCTGCGTCCGGCCGCTCGACTTGCCGAACAGGCCAAGGTGGGTACGTTCGTAGAGGTGAAGAACTCCGAGGTTGGGGCCGGTGCGAAGGTGCCGCACCTGTCGTACGTGGGTGACGCCACGATCGGGGCCAGGGCCAACATCGGCGCGGCGACGATCTTCGTCAACTACGACGGGGTGGCGAAGCACCGCACCACGGTCGGCGAGGCCGCCTTCGTCGGTTGTGACACCACCCTGATGGCCCCGGTCGAGGTGGGGCCGGGGGCGTACGTGGCGGCGGGTAGCGCGATCGACAAGGACGTGCCGGCGGGGGCGCTCGGTGTGGCCCGGGGCAGGCAGCGCAACATCGATGGTTGGGTGGCCCGACGGCGGGCTGGTACCCGCTCGGCGGAGGCTGCGGAACGTGCCCTGGAGCGGGCGGCTGGTGGCCAGGCCGGGGCGACGGAAAACGCACCCTCGGGGGGCGGCGGCGCAAGCCAGGGTGAGGCAACCCACGTGACGGCCGATGCAGGTGGCCTCGGTCTCGCCAAGGGAGATACTGCAACCGAATAGTCCCTGGTCCACTGCCGGGAACCACCGATTAACGGGAGCAGACGAGCCGATGGGCAGCATCGTCGCCGAAAACCGCAAGAGCCTGATGCTCTTCTCCGGGCGGGGCTTCCCGGAGTTGGCGAAGGAGATCGGCGAGGTACTGGGGGTGGCGCCGACGCCCTCTGACTCGTACGAGTTCGCCAACGGTGAGATCTTTGTACGGTTCAAGGAGTCGGTGCGTGGTTCGGACGCGTTTGTCGTCCAGTCCGTGACGCACGGCGTGAACCGCTGGGTGATGGAAACCCTGATCATGGTCGACGCGTTGAAGCGTGGTTCGGCGAAGCGGATCACCGTGGTGTTGCCGTTCTACCCGTACGCCCGGCAGGACAAGAAGCACCGGGGGCGGGAGCCGATCTCGGCCCGGCTGGTGGCGGACCTGTTGAAGACGGCGGGCGCGAACCGCATTCTCACCGTCGACCTGCACACCGCGCAGATCCAGGGTTTCTTCGACGGGCCGGTGGATCACCTGTTCGCGATGGACATCCTGGCCGAGTACGTCGAGCGCCAGTACGCCGGCCGGCCGATGACGGTGGTCGCGCCGGACTCGGGGCGGGTCCGGGTGGCGGAGCGGTGGACCGACCGGCTGGGCGGTTGCCCGTTGGCGTTCATCCACAAGACCCGTGATCCGTTGAAGCCGAACCAGGTGGTGGCGAACCGGGTGGTCGGTGACGTGGAGGACCGGGTCTGCCTGATCGTCGACGACATGATCGACACTGGTGGCACGATCCGCAAGGCAGCGGACATCCTGTACGAGTCGGGTGCTTCGGATGTGATCGTCGCGTCGACCCACGCGTTGCTTTCCGATCCGGCGATCGAGCGGTTGAAGAACAGCCGGATCAGCGAGGTGATCGTGACCAATACGCTGCCGTTGCCGCCGGAGAAGCACCTGGACAAGATCACCGTGTTGTCGATCGCGCCGTTGCTGGCGCGGGCGATCCGGGAGGTCTTCGACGACGGGTCCGTGACCACGCTCTTTGGCGGACTGAGCTGAGGTCGTTTTTGGTGGGCGCTGGCGCCGCGGAGCGGGGCCAGCGCGATTACCAGGGGTACCGGCTGAATGCTTCGTCGAACCTCGGGTAGAATAGTGCGGTTGCCACGGCGAGGGTGCCCAGCGGGCCGCTGACAGAAGCGCCGCACGGAGGGCCCGTCATCGACGCGGTGCTCCGGGGAGTGCTCTGCACGCAGAGCCCCAGCGAGCCCCTCGCCCCAGCACCGCCAGCCGACGTTCCGCCGTAGCGACGATATCAGGAGTTTCCCCGTGTCCGAGGTAAAGATCAGCGCCGAGCCCCGTACCGAGTTCGGCAAGGGTGGTGCCCGTCGTACCCGTCGGGCCGGCAAGGTGCCAGCCGTGCTGTATGGCCACGGCGAGGCCCCCAAGCACATCGCGCTCCCGGCGCGTGAGTTCGCCGCGGCGATCCGTCGTGGCGGCGCGAACCAGCTCTTCGCGATCGAGGTGAGCGACGGCACCCAGGCGCTCGCCCTGCCGAAGGCGATCCAGCGGGACCCGATCAAGGACACCTTCGAGCACATCGACCTGCTCCTGGTTCGCCGGGGCGAGAAGGTCACCGTCGACATCGCGGTGCAGCTCACCGGTGAGGCGGCTGCCGACACGCTGGTCATGCACGAGCACGACACCCTCTCGGTGAGTGCCGACGCGACCCGGCTGCCGGAGAACCTTGAGGTCTCGATCGAGGGCCTGGAGGTCGGCACGCAGATCACCGCTGGCGACGTGAAGCTGCCGCAGGGCGTGGAGCTGGTAGCGGACCCGGCTTCGGTGCTCGTGGTGATCACCGCCGCCCCGACCGCCGAGCAGCTTGAGGCCGAGGGCGCCGGGGTCGTCGAGGAGGCGCCGGCCGAGGAGGCCGAGGAGGCTGCCGAGGGCGAGGAAGCCGCCGAGGGCGAGGAGACCGCCGAGGCTGCCGAGGGCGAGACCGCCGAGGCTTCGGCGCAAGCCTGATCGATGTTGTGACGCAGGCGCCCCCGACCGGTTCGGGGGCGCCTGTTGGCATATCACTGGGCGTGTGGGGAGACGGGTGTGGCGGACGAGGCGTTTCCGTGGCTGCTGGTCGGGCTGGGCAACCCCGGTCGGGAGTACGCCGGCAACCGGCACAATGTCGGGTTCATGGTCGTCGATCTGCTGGCAGCCCGGGTGGGGGCGAAGTTCGGCCGGCACAAGCGGGCGGTGGCGGATGTCGCCGAGGGACGGCTCGGGTTCGGTGGGCCGAAGCTGGTGTTGGTGAAGCCGTTGACGTACATGAACCTCTCGGGTGGTCCGGTGGCGGCGTTGGCCCAGTTCTACAAGGTGCCGCCGGCGCAGGTGATCGCGGTGCACGACGAGCTGGACATCCCGTACGGGCAGTTGCGGGCGAAGTGTGGTGGCGGCGAGGGCGGCCACAACGGGCTGCGTTCGATGTCGAAGTCGCTGGGGACGAAGGAGTACGTCCGGGTCCGGTTCGGGATCGGCCGGCCGCCGGGGCGGCAGGATCCGGCGGATTACGTGCTCGCGGATTTCTCGTCGACCGAGCGCAAGGACTTGGAGTTTCAGGTGGACCGGGCCGCCGACGCGGTGGAGTCGGTGATCCTGCGAGGGCTGGAGTGGACGCAAAACGCGTACCACAGCGCCTGATCTGGTCGGGCCGGCGGTAAGGTGCCGGCAGGGCCGGGGAGGCGGATTCCGTCGGTTGAGGAGGCGGTCAGTGATCGTTCGTGGTGCGGCGGTTCCGGCCGTCCCGACCCCTGGAGCCCGCTGATGGGTGCCCCACCGGTGATCGACGGAGCGTTCGCCCGCTGGTTGGCGGCCCGGGCCGGGGACGCGTTGATGGAGTTGCGGGCCGAGATGGGGCACGCCGATCCGGGTGCGCTCAAGGCGGCGGGGGACAAGATCTCGCACGATCTGCTCCGTACCGAGTTGGCCCGTTGGCGTCCGGCGGATGCGGTGCTCTCGGAGGAGGACGAGGGGGCACGCCAGGCATGGGCGGCCGATCTGGGGCCGTCGGCGCCGCCGAGGTTCGCCGCCGACCGGGTGTGGATCATCGATCCGTTGGACGGGACGCGGGAGTTCTCCGAGGAGGGGCGCTCCGACTGGGCGGTGCACGTGGCGCTCTGGGCGCGCACGGCGACGACCGCGCACGGGCTGGTCGGTGGGGCGGTGGCGTTGCCGGCGCAGCACCGGGTGCTCGGTACGGACCATCCGCCGGCGTACCCGCCGATGACGTTGTTGGCCGCGACGGCGCCGGGGGGCCGGACGATCCGGTTGGCGGCGAGTCGGAGCCGGCCGCCGGCGTTCCTGACCGAGTTGGCCGACGAGGTCGGTGCGGAGTTGGTGCCGATGGGGTCGGCCGGCGCGAAGATCGCGGCGGTGATCAGCGGTGACGTCGACGCGTACGTGCACGCCGGTGGCCAGTACGAGTGGGATTCGGCCGCGCCGGTGGCTGTGGCGACGGCCACTGGACTGCACGCTTCCCGAATCGATGGTTCTGCGCTGCAATACAACGGGCCTGATCCCCGGTTGCCGGATCTGGTGGTATGCCGTAAAGATCTTGCTACCCGGTTGCTCGCAGCGTTGCGGAGGCATCTCCGGGTAGCCTAGGCCCGATATCGGGAGTTGACCGACCGGAAAGGTCTGGAATGCCCATGAGCAGCCGATCCAGCGGGCGTGCGAGATGAGCGGCACGGCGGCGTACCGGGTGTCGCATCTGGACGCCCTGGAAGCCGAGAGCATCTTCGTGATGCGTGAGGTGGTCGCCGAACTGGAACGCCCGGTCCTGCTCTTCTCCGGGGGCAAGGACTCGATCGTGATGCTCCGGCTGGCCCAGAAGGCGTTCGCGCCGGCCCGGATCCCGTTCCCGGTGATGCACGTCGACACCGGGCACAACTTCGCCGAGGTGCTCGCGTACCGCGACGCGCGGGTGACCGAACTCGGCCTGCAACTCGTGGTCGCAAGCGTGCCCGAGGCCCTGGAAGCGGGTCTGGTCCGTGAGTCGGCCGACGGGATGCGTAACCGGATTCAGACCCCGGTGTTGCTGGCTGCCGTGGAGAAGTACCGGTTCGACGCGCTTTTCGGCGGCGCACGCAGGGACGAGGAGAAGGCTCGGGCCAAGGAGCGGGTGTTCAGCTTCCGGGACGACTTCGGCCAGTGGGATCCGAAGAACCAGCGGCCGGAGCTGTGGTCGCTGTACAACGGTCGGCACCACCCGGGCGAGTCGATCCGGGTCTTCCCGTTGTCGAACTGGACCGAGCTGGATATCTGGCACTACATCGCCCGCGAGCGGTTGGCGTTGCCGTCGATCTACTACGCGCACGAGCGGCTGGTGATCGAGCGGGACGGGATGCTGTACGCGGTGAACGAGTTCATTCGGCCGAGGGGCGCGGAGGAACCGTTCAAGGCCCAGGTGCGTTACCGCACGGTCGGCGACGCGTCGTGCACGGCGGCGGTCCGCTCCGACGCCGACACGGTGGAACTGGTCATCGAGGAGGTCGCCGCGACCCGGATCACCGAGCGTGGGGCGACCCGGGGCGATGACCGGGTGAGCGAGGCCGCCATGGAAGACCGCAAACGGGAAGGCTACTTCTGATGAGCACGACTGCGGTCCCGTCGGTGGAGAGCGCGGCCCCGGAGGGGCGGGCCATGGACCTGCTGCGGTTTGCCACCGCGGGCAGCGTCGACGACGGCAAGTCGACCCTGATCGGCCGGCTGCTCTACGACACGAAGTCCCTCTTCACCGACCAGTTGGCGGCGGTGGAGGCGGTGTCCGCCGCCCGGGGCGACGAATACACCAATCTGGCGTTGCTGACCGACGGGCTACGGGCCGAGCGTGAACAGGGCATCACGATCGACGTGGCGTACCGGTACTTCGCCACCCCGAGGCGGAAGTTCATCATCGCCGACACTCCCGGGCACATCCAGTACACCCGGAACATGGTCACCGGCGCCTCCACCGCAGACCTGGCGTTGATCCTGGTCGACGCCAGGAAAGGGCTGGTCGAGCAGTCCCGGCGGCATGCGTTCCTCTGCTCCCTGCTGCGGGTGCCGCACCTGGTCCTCTGCGTGAACAAGATGGATCTGGTCGACTGGTCGCAGGAGGTGTTCGAGCGGATCTCGGACGAGTTCACCGCCTTCGCCGCGAAACTCGAGGTGCCGGACCTGACCGTGGTGCCGATCTCCGCCCTGCACGGCGACAACATCGTCACCCGTTCCGAACACACCCCGTGGTACGAGGGCCCGTCGCTGCTGCACCACCTCGAACGGGTCCACATCGCCTCGGACCGGAACCTGGTCGACGTACGTTTCCCGGTGCAGTACGTGATCCGGCCGCAGTCGACCACCATCACCGACTACCGGGGCTACGCGGGGCAGGTCGCCTCCGGCGTACTGAAGCCGGGCGACGAGGTGATGGTGCTTCCGTCCGGGTTCACCTCCCGGATCGCCGCCATCGAGACGGCGGACGGCCCGGTCGCCGAGGCGTTCCCACCGATGTCGGTCACGGTCCGGCTGACCGACGAGATCGACATCTCCCGGGGTGACCTGATCTGCCGGCCGAACAACGCGCCGGCGGTCGCCCAGGACATCGAGGCGATGATCTGTTGGATGGACGAGAGCCAACCGCTGCGTCCGGGCGCGAAGTACGCCATCAAGCACACCACCCGGTCGGCCCGTACGGTCGTCCGTGGGCTGCACTATCGACTCGACGTGAACTCGTTGCACCGCGACGAGACCGCCAGCGAATTCGGACTCAACGAGATCGGCCGGGTCCGGCTCCGGACCACCGTGCCGCTCCTCGCCGACGAGTACCGGCGCAACCGCACCACGGGCGGTTTCATCCTGATCGACGAGACCACCAACCGTACGGTCGCCGCCGGGATGATCGTCGACACCGCCTGACCCACGCGTTAAGAAGGGCCCCTTCCTATACGAAAAACGATAGGAGGGGGCCCTTCCTTACCCCTCAGGGGAGGCGGTGGGCACCGGGGGTGGGGAGCACCGGCCACGAGTGGGGGGCGGTGAAGCCCCGTTCGGCGTACGCGTCCGCGACGGCGGTCGCGACCGCCTCCACCCGGTCGGTGTCGACCAGGGCCAGTACGCAGCCGCCGAAGCCGCCGCCGGTCATCCGGGCGCCATACGCCCCGGCGGCGAGCGCCGCCTCGACCGCGACGTCCACCTCCGCCACCGTGATCTCGAAGTCGTCCCGCATGGAGACGTGCGAGGCGGTCAGGAGCGGACCGATCTCGCGTACCCGACCGGCGCGTAGCAGCTCGACCGTGTCCAGCACCCGCTGGTTCTCGGTGACGATGTGCCGTACCCGCCGCTGGATCATCGGGTCGTCGAGCCGGGCGAGGGCGGCGTCCAGCCCGTCGATCGGTACGTCCCGCAGCGCCGGTACGCCGAGTGCCCGCGCCCCCTCCTCGCACGCCGCGCGGCGGGCCCGGTACTCGCCGGTCACGTGCTGGTGCGGCGCCCGACTGTCCACCACGAGGATGGTCAGCCCGGCCGAGTCGAGGTCGAACGGGATCTGCTCGACCGCGAGCGAGCGGCAGTCGAGGAAGAGCGCGTGCCCGCCCTGGCAGCGGATCGACGCCGACTGGTCCATGATCCCGGAGGGGATGCCGACGTAGCGGTTCTCCGCCCGTTGCGCCAGCCCCGGCCGGTCGTCCACCGGCAGGTCCAGCCCGCCGAGGTCGGCCAGGGCGGTGAGTACCGCCGACTCCAGCGCCGCGGAGGAGGAGAGACCGGCCCCGAGCGGTACGTCGGAGGCGATCGCCATCCGCGCCCCCGGTACGTCGAACCCGGCGTCGCGCAGTGCCCAGACGGTGCCGGCGACGTACGCGCCCCAGCCCTTGACCCGGCCCGGCTCGCTGACATCGTCGAGGTCGAACTCGATCCGTTCGCCGGACTGCTCCGACCAGACCGTCCAGCCGGGTTCTCCGGTGGTGGCGGCGGCGACCACGGTCTGTTGCGGCAGGGCGAACGGCAGCACGAAGCCGTCGTTGTAGTCGGTGTGCTCCCCGATCAGGTTCACCCGGCCCGGGGCGGCCCATCGGCCGGCGGGTGGTTCACCGTACTCGGAGGTGTAGCCGGCGGTGGCGCGGGCGGGGATGTCCGCGGCGCTGCCGGGCTGGTCGGGCTGGCTCATTCGGTTTTCTCCGGAAGGATGTGTTGGCGGTAGAAGCTCCAGGCGTCGCCGACCATGTCGGCGAGGGTGGGCTTGGCCGGCACCCAGCCGAGTTCGGTCCGGGCCCGGTCCGAGGAGGCGACAAGTGCGGCCGGGTCACCCTCGCGGCGCGGCGCCATCTCCACCGGCAGCGGGTGGCCGGTCACCTCGCGGACGACCTCGACCACCTGACGGTTGGAGAAGCCGTTGCCGTTGCCGAGGTTGTAGATCCGGTGCTCGCCCGGGGTGGCCGCGCCGAGCGCGAGCAGGTGGGCGCGGGCCAGGTCCTCGATGTGGATGTAGTCGCGTACGCAGGTGCCGTCGGCGGTCGGGTAGTCGTCGCCGAAGAGCTGCAACTTCTCCCGACGGCCGGCGGCGACCTCCAACGCGATCGGGATCAGGTGGCTCTCCGGGTCGTGCCGCTCGCCGAGCTGCCGTTCGGGTCGGATGTACGCGCCGGCGACGTTGAAGTAGCGCAGCGAGACCGCGCCGAGTTGGTGGGCGATCGCCTCGGAGGTGAGGGCCATGTCGACCGCGAGCTTGGTGGCGCCGTACGTGTTGGTCGGGGCCTTGACCGCGTTCTCGGTGATCGGCAGCTCGGTCGGGTTGCCGTAGACGGCGGCGGTGGAGGAGAAGACGAACCGGGGTACGCCGGCGGCGCGTACCGCGTCGATCAGCGCGAGCGAGCCGACGGTGTTGTTCTCCCAGTAGATCTCCGGCCGGGTCATCGACTCGCCGGCGGCGATCAGCGCCGCGAAGTGCAGCACCCCGTCGAAGCCCGCGTCCGGGGTGAGCACCTGGGCGGCGTCGTGGATCCGGGCCTGGACGAAGGTCGCCTCGGGGGCGAGCGCCTCGACGTGGCCGGTACGCAGGTCGTCCAGGATGACCACCTGGTGTCCGGCGTCGATCAGGAGCCGGGTGACGATGCTGCCGATGTAGCCGGCGCCACCGGTGACGAGCAGTTTCACGTGGTTGCCCTCCCTGCCTGGGTCCGCCGGGGTGTGTGCGCCGCGCACGCGAGGACCCCGGGGGTGTGCGGGGACAGATTACGGGCGCCGCCGGAGCCGGGTGACGTTAACGCTGCCCCATCACGTTCAATCATTATCCAACAGACTCGAACATGCCATGTCCGGGTCGGCATCTCCTCACCCAGCGCTCAGAGGGTGTCTACCATCACTGACATGCGGGTATCCGGCAGTACCGGGCCCCGGCGCAGACCGCCGGGGCGTCCTACTCGACTACCCGGCCCGGTCGCCCGTGGGCTGGCCCGGGTAGTCGTACGCGCGGCCGACGCCGCCACCCGTCTGGTCACCGGCATGCTCGGTGCGAGCCCGACCTCCGGACGGGAGCGGATCAGCGAGTCCGAACTGCGTGACCTGGTGGCCGCGAACACCGTGCTCGACCCGGTGGAACGGCGGATCATCGACGAGGTGCTGGTGGCCGGCGCGAGCCTGGTGCGTGAGGTGATGGTGCCCCGTACCGACGTGGTGTTCCTCAACGCCCGGCTCACCCTGGACGAGGCGGGCCAGCTCGTTCGGGCGGAAACCCACACCCGCTACCCCGTGGTCGACCTGCCGCACGACGACGTGATCGGTTTCGTGCACCTGCGCGATGTGCTGCTCCGGCCCCAGCACGACGGCCCCGCCACCATCCGGGACCTGACCCGGGAGGTCAAGCAGCTACCCGGCAGCAAGCGGGTGCTCGCCGCGCTGACCGAGATGCGCCGGGAGCGGCAGCATCTCGCCGTGGTGGTCGACGAGTACGGCGGCACCGCCGGCATCGTCACCCTCGAAGACCTGATCGAGGAACTGGTCGGCGAGATCCACGACGAGTACGACGCCGCCCCCGAGCCGGTCGGCGCCGGGCTGCCGGCGGTGGTCGACGGCCGGCTCAACCTGGCCGACTTCGCCGACCGGGCCGGGTTCGCCCTGCCCGACGGCCCGTACGAGACCGTGGGCGGGTTCGTGATGGCCGCGTTGGGTCGGGTGCCGGAACCGGGCGACGAGGTCCGCGTACCCGCCGATCCGACCGGTTCGGCAGGCCCGGCCCGGCGGCCGGAGGAGGAACCCGCGCCGGTCGACCCCGACCCCGACCCCGACGCAGACGCCGATGCCGACGCGGACGCCGACCCGGACGCCGGCGCCGACCCGGACCGGGACGGGCACGACGCCGGCTGGGTGCTGCGGGTGCTCGCCCTGGACGGCCGTCGGGTGGCCCGGATCGGCATCTCCCTGGCCCACCTGCCCGAGCAGCGCCGCGGGATCCGCCCGCCCGAGCCGCCCCCGCCCGACTGACGCCAGCTCAGCGGATCTGGAGTTTGCGCCAGGTCGAGCCGTCCGCCGAGTACGCCGCCCAGCCGTTGCTGAAGAGCTGGTACGCGACATAACCCGCGTCGGTACGGGCGAGTCCGCCGACCGGTGGCAGGGTTGCGGCGGCTCGGTGGAAGGTCGCGCCCCGGTCGGCGCTGACGTACCAGTGGTTGTCCGTCCCGGCCACCAGCAGCCGGCCGTCGAGCAGTGGCACCAGGTCACCGGCGAGACGCTCCGGCCCTCCGACCGGTGGACCGGCCGTGACCGGGGTGAAGGTCCGCCCCGCGTCGATCGAGTGGAAGAACCGGCGGATCGTGCCGTCAACGTCGGAGACGACCGCGTACGCCTGGTTGCCGAGCACCGCCACCCGCACCCTTGCCGGGCCCTCGGCCGGTCCGAGCACCGACTCGATCCAGGTTGCGCCACCGTCCCGGGTGAGCGCGGCGACCGCCTGACCGTTGCGTGTCCCGCCGATCCACCAGGCCCCGTCGCCGGTGCTGTCCGACGCCACCCAGCAGACGCTGATCCCACCGACGTCGACGCTGCCCAGATCGGCGGGTTCCGAGGGTCGCCAGATCGAGACGCCGCCGTCGCAGTCGTCGCCTCCGGGGGCGGCCGGCTGGCGGTACAGCCGGTCGCCGGGCTGAGGCGGGGTCGGTTTCGCCCGGCCACCGACCTGCCAGGTACGGCCCCCGTCGGCGGAGACGTAGGTCGTATCCCCGGTGACCGCCAGCCGCCCGTCCGCGAAGGCGAGGAGGCCCAGCCCGGTACGTCCCCGGGTGGCAGTCGGGAGTTCGGTGATCTGCCAGGTGAGGCCGCCGTCGGCGGTCCGGGCCACGCTTGCCGGGCATGCCCCGCCATCGACGCACTCGGCGAGCAGATAGCCGTGGTCGGGGTCGGTGAACTCGACGTCGGTGATCATGCCCGGTACGTCGACGACCGGCCCGTCGAGTCCGTTGACGGTGATTCCGGCGTCGCTGTAGATCGGGCCCGGGGTGGGGGTCCCGGCGACCGGTGGCGGCGGGGTCGGATCGTTGCCGCCGGCCCAGGGACGTACCAGGAGGGTGAGAGTGACCGCCACAGCGGCGAGGGCGCCGGTGGTGGCGTGCCGGGACCGGCGCCGGTGACGTCGCGCCCGGTGCTGGATCCGCTCCAGCGGTGGCTGCTCGATCCGGTCCAACAGTTCGGTCCGGCCGTGCGCCAGCCGTTCGTCGAGCCGGTTGGGGAAGGTGGGCTCAGGCATGGGTCACCTCGGTGCTGCCGGTGTCGGTGGCGGGTCGGGAGGATCCGGTGTCGGTGGTGGGTCGGCGCGGGCCGCCGGCTGGCCGGGGCGGGGCGGCGGGGTTGGTGGGGTCGGGTGGCGCGGCACCGTCGCGGTAGTCGCCGAGCCGGGCGGCGAGCGCCATCCGTCCCCGGTGCAGTCGCGACTTGACCGTCCCGACCGCCACGCCGAGCACCTGGGCGACCTCGTCCACCGGCAGATCGGCGAAGTAGTGCAGCACCAACACCTCGCGGTAGCCGACCGGAAGGTCGGCGAGCGCCTCGCGCAGGTCGGCCCGTTCGGGTCCGGGCGCCGCCTCGACCAGCCGGAGTACGGGCCGGTCCCGGCGGAGGATGGTGTCCAGCAGTTGCCGGCGACGCCACCGGCGGCGGACCACGTTGATCGCGACCGTACGCAGCCACGCCTCCGGGTTCTCGACGTCGGTCAGACCGCGTGGCCTGGCCAGTGCCCGGGCGAACGCCTCCTGCACCACGTCCTGCGCCTCGGTGAGGTCGAGGGTGAACGCGTAGACCTGGGTGACCAGGCGTCGGTAGCAGCCGTGGTAGAGCTCGCCGATCGCCCTGTCCGCCGAGGTCCCGCCCCTGCCGTTCTGGTCTGGCACCCGATCGCCGCCCTTCCGGTCCTCAGGGTACGAGTCCCGACCCGTCGTCCCGGTTCCCGCGAACGGGGCCGGGGGACTTGGCACAGGCCCGTCATGACGTGGGTCGGGGGTTGCTGTCAGAATTGCCGGCATGTCCGACGTACCTGCCCGACCCCGGGTGCTCTCCGGCATCCAGCCGACCGCCGACTCTTTCCACCTGGGCAACTACCTGGGCGCGGTCCGCAACTGGGTCGCGATGCAGGAGACGCACGACACGTTCTACTGCGTGGTCGACCTGCACGCGATCACCGCGGGGCACGACCCGGTGGTGCTGCGTCAGCGGACCCGGGTGGCGGCGGCCCAGTTGCTCGCGGTCGGGTTGGACCCGGAGCGGTGCACCCTCTTCGTGCAGTCGCAGGTGCCGGAGCACGCCCAGTTGGCCTGGGTGCTGAGCTGCATCACCGGGTTCGGCGAGGCCAGCCGGATGACCCAGTTCAAGGACAAGTCCGCCAAGCAGGGTGCGGACCGGTCCAGCGTCGGGCTCTTCACCTATCCGATCCTGCAGGCCGCGGACATCCTGCTCTACCAGGCGGACGCGGTTCCGGTCGGTGAGGACCAGCGGCAGCACCTGGAGCTGACCCGGGACCTGGCGCAGCGGTTCAACACCCTGTTCGGGGCCACCTTCACCGTCCCGGCGCCGTTCATCGTGCGGGACACCGCCAAGATCGTCGACTTGCAGGACCCGAGCGCGAAGATGTCCAAGTCGGCGTCGTCGCCGGCCGGTCTGATCGAGCTGCTGGACGACCCGGCCCGGTCCGCGAAGAAGATCAGGTCGGCGGTCACCGACACCGGCCGGGAGGTCACCTTCGACCAGGCCGCCAAGCCCGGCGTCTCGAACCTGCTCACCATCTACGCGGCGCTCACCGCCCGCGGCATCGACGAGCTGGTCGAGGCGTACGAGGGCAAGGGATACGGGGACCTGAAGAAGGACCTGGCCGCGGTGGTGACCGAGTTCGTCACGCCGATCCAGGAACGTACCCGGACGTACCTCGACGATCCGGCACAGCTGGACAAGCTGCTGGCGATCGGCGCGGAGAAGGCACGGGCGGTCGCCTCGACCACCCTGGCCACGGCGTACGACCGGATCGGCTTCCTGCCCGCGGCCCGGCATGACTAGCGAGCGGGCCGGCACTGTAGGCCCGCGGTCGGGCAGCACCGGCCGTGGGCGGCGGGTCGCCGGCCGGCGGTCCGGCGGGATCCGACCGGGGACGAACCGGCGAGGATGAGGGTCGGCCGGCGTCCGTCGCCGGCGGCGTGGGAGCGGAGCATGGTTCGTACGGACGGGTCGCAGCAGACCGAGAGCACCCCGACCCGGATCGGGGTCGCGGTGGACATCCCGGAACCGTGGGGTGGGTTGCTCACCCGGCGTCGGGCCGAGGCAGGTGATCCGCAGGCGGCGTACGTGCCCGCGCACCTGACCCTGCTCGGGCCGACAGAGATCGCCCCGGAACACCTACCGGCGGTGGAGGCCCACCTGGAGAAGGTGGCGGCCGACCACCTGCCGTACACCCTGCACCTGCGGGGGACGGGTACGTTCCGGCCGATCACCGAGGTGGTCTTCGTGGCGGTGGCGGCCGGGATCAGCGAGTGTGAGCTGTTGGCCGAGGCGATCAACGCCGCGCCTGGCCTGCGTCGGGAGACGCGGTTTCCGTACCACCCGCACGTGACGGTGGCGCACGACGTGGACCCGACGGCGCTGGACCGGGTGTACGAGGACCTGGCGGGTTTCGAGGCACACATCGAGGTCGTTAAGTTCACCCTCTTCTCGCACAGCGGTGAGGCGCGCTGGCAGCCGCGTCGGGACTACCTGCTGGGCGGCTGAGCCCGGGGTTCGTACGCCGGCTCGGGGTGCTCGCGCGTGGTCGGCGCGCCGAATCCGCCCGGATCGGCGAGGATGACGGCGTGAACCTCCTGGATCGGGTGGTGGGACGCGCCGAGCGGCGGGTGCAGATCTGGCGTGGCCGGTCGCCGGTGTTCGACCATTTCTGCCGCGCGGTCGGGCGTTACGTCGAGGTGCTGGGCGGGCGGCTCGCCGCCGGCATCGCGTACTACGGGTTCTTCGCGGTGTTCGCGCTCGGCCTGGTGGCGTACTGGATCTTCGGTACGGTGCTGGGCGAGAGCCAGCGGGTCAACGAGGGAACCGCCCACTTCTTCCGGCAGAACCTGCCGTTCCTGGATCCGGAACAGATCCAGCAGGGGGCCCGGCGGGTCGGCATCATCGGCCTGGTCCTGCTGGTGATCACCGGCATCGGTTGGGTGGAGGCGATCCGGTCCTCGCAGCGCCTGATCTACCGGCTCAACCAGCAGCCCGGGTACGTGGTGATCCGGCAGTTGATCGACCTGGTGGTGGTGCTCGGTGTGTTCCTGTTGCTGGGCATCTCGGTGGGTGCGGTGGACACGCTCCAGTCGGTGTTGAGACTGGCCATCGGCTCGCACACGGTGCTGGTATCGATCACCAGTTGGGTACTGGCGCTGGTCATCAACATGGTGTTGGCGACGGCGCTCATGCTGGCGGTGCCCCGGCTCCGGATCACTCCGCGTCGGCTCTTCTCGCCGGTGCTGCTGGTGGCGCTCGGCGTGACCCTGCTGAACTCGGTCGGCCGCTACTACGTGGTCCGGTTCGAGCGGAACCTGGCGTACACGGCGGTGGCCGGCACCGTCGGCCTGCTGGTCTATCTCTATCTGCTCAACCAGTTGCTGCTCTTCGGTGCCGCGTTGGCGGCGACGAGCCACCGGGGACGGGTGATCGACCTGGCGGCTGACGATCCTCCGGCGCCGGGCCCGCCACGGGTGGGAGAGCCCCGCTGACGCGGTTGACGGCTGATTTTCTATCGCCGCGCACCAATACGCGCAGTGAAGTTGTTGCAGCCTCTTGTGACGAAGATCCACATGATGGCATGCTGGCGTCGTGCCCGTGAAGATCATGTAGCCGCTCGGGCGGTTTCCGTCGAGCGGTTCGCGAACCGGGTCACCGCTGGGCCCCCGGCGGTCGTCGCTGCCTGAGCTGAGGCGACCGCCGGGCCGACGGGGCGAGCTAAGGTGGCAAGTTAGTGTAATTCGGGCAAATGCCACCGAGTTGCCCGGGGTGCGGACCATGATGATTCGCGTGGGCGCACTAGTGACGCTGGAACTGCCGGACGGATCTCCGATCCATGACCTGCCGTGGATCATCACGTTCGGCCCCCTCGGCGACGACGAGGAGTGGGAGCCGGTGGTCTGCGGACCGTACGAGCGGCCCCAGGCGTTGGCCCTGGCCGAGTCGGTGGTGGCGGACGAGGACCTGATGGCGGTGGTCGAACCGTTGCTGCCCCGGTTGAGCGCCGACGAGATCCGCGGTGAGATCGCCGCCTCGCGGATAGCGGCCGAGGACGACGCGGTCCAGGCCGAGGATGCCGACCTCTACGGCGACTACGAGGACATGCTCCAGGAGGAGACGGGTTCGGAGAGCGTGCACCAGCACGCCGAACCGCGGCCCGCGCCGACCCCGGAGGAACTGCGGGCGAGCATGGCCCGGATCGCCGACAAGCTGGGCAACCTCAGCGGTTGACCCTGTCGGCGGTGACCTCGGTGGTCCGCCCGTGAGCGACGCCGGTGCCCCGGGCGACACTCCCGGAGCACCGGCGGCACCATCGCACCCCCCACCACAAGGGGTCATCAGCCCCAGTCGCCCGTCGGCGCGGGGCACAACGGACGACCAGGTTAGGGCGGGGGTACCCGGTCGACGGCGGTTCGAACCCGGTGATCGGGTCCGCGCCGGCCGCGCCGCCGGCGATCCGTACGCGTGGCCGCCGGAGAGCCCGATCCGGCATGCCGCGCCCGGACACACACCTGGCCGCCTGTCATCGCGATCACCGAACGCATTCCGGCCAATACCGAGAAGAGCCGAATACCCTCGACTTCGACGGGGCGTGAAATTGTTATTAATGCGGAACTTGGCCAACCGTTCCCGCTTAGTCACTCGGTGGTGCCGACCTGACCAGGGAAAACTCCCCTTAAGGGGCGTTTAAGTGGTTGTGGTCGGTGGTGTACCAGCACTCAGAGTGATTTCGACCACGAGAGAGTTACGTGAGGGTAACAGCCACTCAACAGTCGGGCACGATTGTCGGCCGGTGGGTGGGCGCGGGCGTACGCTCCCGTCCTAACGTGGGACGCCGGGTGCAGGGTGCAGGCCGGCGAAGGGCTGCCACCGCGAGTCGGTGCGCATGGGGAAGGAGACGTCTTGCGCTCAGTGCGTGGGATGCGGATCGTTTCGGTATTCGCGGTAGGCGGGCTCGCGCTGGGCATGGCCGCCTGCGGCGAGGCGCCGAGCGAGAGCGGTGGCACTGGTACCGCCGCCAAGAAGTACAACGCGTGCATGGTGACCGACGTCGGTGGTATCGACGACAAGTCGTTCAACACCTCCGCCTGGAAGGGCCTCCAGGAGGCCAAGGCGGCGGACCCCAACATTGAGATCAAGTACGTCGCCTCGAAGGCCGAGGCTGACTACGAGCCGAACCTGACCCAGTACGTCAACCAGGACTGCGACTTCATCCTCGCGGTCGGTGGGCTGATGGGCGACGCCACTTCGAAGATCGCGAAGGCGCACCCGGACCAGCAGTTCGGCATCGTGGACGCGAAGCTGCCGGAGAGCAACATCTACCCGATGCAGTTCGACACCGCGCAGGCCGCCTTCCTGGCCGGCTACCTCGCCGCGGGCATGACCAAGACCGGCAAGGTCGGCACCTACGGCGGAATGAAGATCCCGCCGGTGACCATCTTCATGGACGGCTTCGCCGACGGCGTGGCGCAGTACAACAAGGTCAAGGGCAAGTCGGTCCAGGTGCTCGGCTGGAACAAGGCCACCCAGGACGGGTCGTTCACCAACGACTTCGTCAAGCAGGACGAGGGCAAGAAGGTCAGCGACACCCTCGTCGCCCAGGGCGCCGACATCGTCATGCCGGTCGCCGGTGGCGCCGGGCAGGGCACCACGGCCGCCGCGCAGGCGTCGGGCGGCAAGTTCAACGCGATCTGGGTCGACGTCGACGGTTGCGAGAGCACCCAGAACTGCCCGGCACTGATCACCACCGTGGTCAAGAACATCCCGGACACCGTCCGGGACGCCGTGGAGAAGGCGGCCAAGGGCGAGAAGCTCGCGCACGACCCGGGCTTCACCGGCACCCTCGCCAACAACGGCGTCGAGCTGGCCCCGTACCACGACTTCGACAGCAAGGTTCCGGCCGAGCTGAAGGCCGAGGTCGAGAAGCTCAAGGCGGACATCGCCGCGGGCACCGTCACCGTCACCTCCCCGGCCCAGCCGAAGTGACGCCGGACCGGCCACCGAAGGTGGGAACATCACCTCCGGTGGCCGGTTCGTCAGCACGCAGCAACGCCCCGGCCGCTCCGGTGCCCGCGGTTTCCCCGCCGGACACCGGAGCGGCCGTATAAGGCCCCGGTCGGAAGGCTCCTGATCGAGCGTTCCGGCAAGCCTCGTACCATGCTCGACCGTCGGCCGAACGGGCCGACAGCGCTGACCCGTTCACCCTCCCGCCCCGTCCCGGTGGCGGCTAGGCTGCACCATCGCCCGCACTCCAGGAGGTTGCGCTGAGACTCGAACTGCGCGGCATCACCAAGCGGTTCGGTGAGCTGGTCGCCAACGACCACATCGATCTGACGGTTGAGCCAGGAGAGATCCACGCGCTGCTCGGCGAGAACGGCGCGGGCAAGTCCACCCTGATGAACGTGCTGTACGGCCTGATCCAGCCCGACGAGGGCGAGATCCTGGTCGACGGCGCCCCGCTGCGGATCAAGGGCCCGGCGGACGCCATCGGTGCCGGGATCGGCATGGTGCACCAGCACTTCATGTTGGTGCCGGTCTTCACCGTCACCGAGAACGTCATGCTCGGTGCCGAGCAGGTCCGGGGCGGCCTCGCCGGCTGGCTCGACCGGCGGCGCGCCCGCCGTGAGGTGGCCGAGGTCTCCGCGCGCTACAACCTCCAGGTCGACCCGGACGCGGTGATCGAGGACCTGCCGGTCGGTGTGCAGCAGCGGGTCGAGATCGTCAAGGCGCTCACCCGCGACGTCGACCTGCTCATCCTGGACGAGCCGACCGCGGTGCTCACCCCGCAGGAGACCGACGAACTGCTCGCGGTCATGCGGGCGCTCAAGGCATCCGGCAAGTCGATCGTGTTCATCACGCACAAGCTGAAGGAAGTCAAGGCGATCGCCGACCGGATCACCGTCATCCGGCGTGGCAAGACCGTCGGCACGGCGAGCCCGCAGGCGAGCGAGGACGAACTCGCCGCCCAGATGGTCGGCCGCACCGTCAGCCTGGTCGTGGAGAAGGAACCGGCCGCGCCGGGCGAACCGGTCCTGGAGATCGAGGGACTGGTCGTCGACGACGACCGCGCCTACCGGGCGGTGGACGGCGTCGACCTGACCGTCCGCGCTGGTGAGGTGCTCGGCATCGCCGGAGTGCAGGGCAACGGCCAAACCGAGCTGGTCGAGGCGATCATGGGGCTACGGCCGACGCTGGCCGGCTCGGTGAGCCTCGCCGGCCAGCGGATCGACGGCTGGTCGACCAAGAAGGTGCTCCGCGCCGGGGTCGGCTACGTGCCCGAGGACCGCAGCGTCGACGGGCTGGTCAAGGAGTTCAGCGTCGCCGAGAACCTGGTCCTGGACATCTACGACCAGCCGCCGTTCGGCGCCGGACTGCGGTTGCGGCCCGAGGAGATCGCCCGCTCCGCCGAGGAACGGATCACCCAGTTCGACGTCCGTACGCCGAGCGCCGACGCGCCCGTCGGCACGCTCTCCGGCGGCAACCAGCAGAAGGTCATCGTGGCCCGGGAACTGGCCCGGCCGCTGAAGCTCTTTGTCGCCTCGCAACCGACCCGGGGTGTCGACGTCGGCTCGATCGAGTTCATCCACCAGCGGATCGTGCGTGAACGGGACATCGGCACCGCCGTACTCCTGATCTCCAGCGAACTGGACGAGGTCATCGGCTTGGCCGACCGGATCGCCGTGATGTACCGCGGCCGGGTCCTCGGCATCGTCGGACCGGAGACCCCGCGCGAGGAGATCGGTCTGCTGATGGCCGGGATCACCGACGAGGCGGGGATCCCGACTCCCGGTAACACCCCAACCGACGAGGAAACGGCATGAGCGAGCGGAGCGAGCGAGTCATCGGGCTCAGCGTTGATGTGCCTCATGGCGGCGGCGAGCGGAGCGAGGCGGCGGCATGAGCGAGTTTGATGGTGCTGCCGCGTCGCCGGACAAGGATCCGGCGGAGCAGTCGCGAGCCGCGCGGTCCGCAGCCGCCAACGCGGATCCACCCACCCCGGGTACGGGCGGCGAGCCGACCACCCCGCCGGGACGTGGCCCGCTCCTGCTCCGCAGCTTCCTGCAGAACCTCTGGGCGGCGAACACCGTCACGGTGACGATCCTGGCGATCGTGCTGGCGACGGTGATCGGTGCGATCCTGATCATCATCTCCGACCCGGAGGTGCTGCACACCTACAGCTACATCACCGCCCGTCCGCAGGATGCGCTGAACTCCAGTTGGGCCGTGGTCAGCGAGGCGTACGCCAACCTGTTCAAGGGCGCCGTGGTCGACCCGGCCGCCGTACAGGGCTGGATCAACGGCACGAACGGCTGGGAACTGGTCTTCGCGCCGATCTCCGAGACGCTCACGTACACCGCACCGCTGGTCTTCACCGGTCTGGCGGTGGCGCTGGCGTTCCGGGGCGGGCTGTTCAACATCGGCGCCCAGGGGCAGGCCACGCTCGGCGTGATCCTGGCCGCGCTGGCCGGCTTCCTGATTCCGCTGCCACCGGTCATCCACGTGATCGTGGCGCTGCTCGCCGGGGCGCTCGGTGGCGCGATCTGGGGTTTCATCCCGGGCTTCCTCAAGGCGCGCACCGGCGCCCACGAGGTGATCAACACGATCATGCTCAACTACGTGGCGGTCTACCTGCTCTCCTGGGTGATCCTGCAAAAGGTCGTGCACGACCCGGACCGGACCGACGCGATCAGCCGCCCGGTCGACGGCTCGGCACAACTGCCCCGGCTGCTCGGCGGCGACCTGCGGGTGCACGCCGGCATCCTGCTCGCGTTGCTCGCCACCTGGGCGGTGGCCTGGCTGCTCAACCGCTCCACGTTCGGCTTCGAACTGCGCGCGGTGGGGGCGAACCCGGACGCCGCCCGGACCGCCGGGATCAGCGTCACCAAGACGTACGTGCTGCTCATGGTGATCTCCGGGGCGCTCGCCGGACTCGGCGGGTCGAACATGGTGGTCGGCACCACGGCCAGCGCGCTCACCCCGCTGGTGGTGGCGCAGATCGGATTCGACGGCATCCTGGTGGCCCTGCTCGGCCGGGTCAAACCCTGGGGTGTGCTGCTCGCCGCGCTGCTCTTCGGTGCGTTGCAGGCCGGCGGGAACCGGATGCAGTCGTACGCCGGGATCTCCCTGGAACTGGTGACCGTGTTGCAGGCGTTGATCGTCATCTTCATCGCCGCACCCGCCCTGATTAAGGCGATCTTCCAGCTCCGCGCCGCGCGGGCCGCGAGATTGCAGACG
This sequence comes from Micromonospora sp. NPDC050417, assembly GCF_044458865.1. Taxonomy (NCBI): domain Bacteria; kingdom Bacillati; phylum Actinomycetota; class Actinomycetes; order Micromonosporales; family Micromonosporaceae; genus Micromonospora; species Micromonospora sp. NPDC050417. Next base: position 134,811 of record NZ_JBITIH010000009.1, on the reverse strand, counting down.
AGCATGGCGAAGGGCTGGTAGCCGATGTCCACGACGGCAGTGGGGGATGTCGCCCAGGCCCCCGTACACCAGGGGTTCTGGACCCGCGACCGACGCATCGGCCTCGGGCTGCTCGCCTTCGGCGTGCTCGCGGCGGCCCTGTTCGGGGCGCTCGCCACCGGGGAACTCGCCCGGTTCACCCTCAGCGAGGACGCGGCCGGTGCCGCCCTGGAGATCAACGGTACGGTCGGCGCGATCCTCTTCGGGCTGATCGGCGCGGCGGCCGGCGCGGCGCTGCTGGTCGGTGTGCCCCGACGCTGGTTCGCGCTGCTGATCGGCATCGGCGTGGTCGGCTTCGTTCTCTCCTTCCTCTGCTGGCAGGTCTCGGCCGCACCGGCGGGACAGAACTTCATGCCGCTGGTCAACATCGTCCGGAACACGTTCCTGCTCGCCCTCCCGCTGATCTTCGGGGCGCTGGCCGGAGTGCTCTGCGAGCGTTCCGGCGTGGTCAACGTGGCGATCGAGGGCCAACTACTGATGGGCGCCTTCGCCGGGGCCCTGTTCGGCTCGCTCACCGGCAGTGTCTGGGTCGGGCTGGTGGCGGCGGCGATCGGCGGCGCGTTCATCTCCCTGCTGCTCGCCGTCTTCGCCATCCGGTACCTGGTCGACCAGGTGGTGATGGGCATCGTGCTGAACCTGCTCGCGGTCGGCCTGACCGGGTTCCTCTACGAGCGGCTGATGCAGACGGACGCGGCCACGTACAACCAGCCGCCGCACTTCGGCAACTGGTCGGTCCCGCTACTGTCGGAGATCCCGGTGATCGGTCCGGCGATCTTCCAGAGCAACATCTTCCTCTACCTCGCCCTGGTCCTGGTGCTGGTGATCCACTTCGGGCTGTTCCGGACCCGTTGGGGGCTGCGGACCCGCTCGGTCGGTGAACACCCCACCGCCGCGGACACCCTCGGCGTACGGGTGCTGCGGCTGCGCTACCGCAACGTGCTGCTCGGCGGCATGGTCGCCGGGATCGGCGGTGCCTCGTACACGCTGGCGCTCTACACGTTCAGCAAGAACATGATCGGCGGCAAGGGCTTCATCGCGCTTGCCGCGCTGATCTTCGGCCGGTGGAGCCCGACCGGGGCGTTGCTCGCCGCGCTCTTCTTCGGCTTCGCCGACCAGCTCGGCACCTACCTGAGCGCGATCAACAGCGTCATCCCGAGCGACTTCCTCGCGATGCTGCCATACCTCGCCACCATCCTGGCGGTCGCCGGGCTGGTCGGCCGGGTCCGGGCGCCGGCCGCCGACGGAAAGCCCTACATCAAGGGCTGACAGGGGTCGGCCCACCCGTCAGTTAGCGGGCCTGACCAGCGGCGAGGCAGGATAGGGACGTGACAATGGAGATCGACTGGGCGGCACTGCGGGCAGCCGCCACCGAGGCGATGCGCCACGCGTACGCCCCGTACTCGAACTTCCCGGTCGGGGCGGCCGGGCTGGTCGACGACGGCCGGGTGGTGGTCGGCTGCAACGTCGAGAACGCCGCGTACGGCGTGGCGCTCTGCGCCGAGTGCGGGATGGTCTCCTCGCTGCACGCCACCGGGGGAGGTCGACTGGTCGCGGTCTCCTGCGTCGACGCCACCGGGGAGCCGCTGATGCCCTGTGGTCGGTGCCGGCAACTGCTCTGGGAACAGGGCGGCCCCGAGTGCCTGGTCGAGGCGACACCACGGCCGCTGCGGATGGCCGAACTGCTACCCCACGCGTTCGACGTCGCCGACCTGGAGGCGGTCGTCGCCCCACCGGTGCTGCCGACGGTGCCGGAACGACTCGCCGCCTGGCGGGGCCGGGGTACGGTCTTCGTCCACCCCGACGTCTCCGGCGGCCAGCAGGTCTGGACCGGCTACTGGGAGCGGTCCGCGGGCGACGACGGTGACGAACCCACCGGGGTGCTGGAGGAGGCGCCGAGCTGGGGCGATCCGGACGACGCGGTCGCCTGGGGGCACGCCCGTACGCCCCGGGTGGTGGTGGTCGACGCCGCCGGCATTCTCTACTGGGCCGGCGAGGGCGAGCCGCCGATGGAGATTCCCATCCGGTGGCCCGGGTCCGCGACCGACTGATTGCGCGCTCGGGCGGCGCACGGCCGCCCGTGGACGTCAACCGGGGCCCGCACCGGATCGGTGTGACCGCGCCCCGGATCCCAACTCTCGACGAAGGCAGGGTGGAAGGCTCATGAGTGCGTTCAGTGCGGTCGAGGTGATCCGGACCAAGCGCGACGGCGGCGTGCTCAGCGACGGCCAGATCGACTGGGTGGTCGACGCGTACACCCGGGGACAGGTCGCCGACGAGCAGATGTCGGCCCTCGCCATGGCCATCCTGCTGCGGGGCATGAGCCCAGCGGAGATCGCCCGGTGGACTGCCGCGATGATCGCCAGCGGGGAACGGCTCGACCTGAGCGGCGTACGTCGCCCGACGGTGGACAAGCACTCCACCGGCGGTGTCGGCGACAAGATCACACTGCCGTTGACGCCACTGGTCGCCGCCTGCGGTGCCGCCGTACCGCAGCTCTCCGGGCGGGGACTCGGGCACACCGGCGGCACCCTGGACAAGCTGGAGTCGATCCCCGGTTGGCGGGCCGCGCTCACCAACGACGAGTTCATCCGACAGCTCCAGGAGACCGGCGCGGTGATCTGCGCCGCCGGTGACCACCTCGCCCCGGCCGACCGCAAGCTGTACGCGCTGCGTGACGTCACCGGCACGGTCGAGGCGATCCCGCTCATCGCCAGCTCGATCATGAGCAAGAAGATCGCCGAGGGAACCGGCGCGTTGGTGCTCGACGTGAAGGTCGGGAGCGGGGCGTTCATGAAGTCGGCCGACGACGCCCGGGAACTGGCCCGCACCATGGTCGACCTCGGCACCGCGCACGGCGTACGGACCGTCGCCCTGCTCACCGAGATGTCCACCCCGCTCGGGCTCGCGGTCGGCAACGCGGTCGAGGTGACCGAGTCGGTCGAGGTGCTCGCCGGGGGCGGACCGGCCGACGTGGTGCGGCTGACTCTCGCCCTGGCTCGGGAGATGCTCGACGCGGCCGGCCTGACCGACGTCGACCCGGAGCCGGCGCTACGTGACGGCCGGGCGATGGACGCCTGGCGGGCCATGGTCCGGGCACAGGGCGGCGACCCGGACGCCCCGCTGCCGGTGGCAGCCGAGACCGAACTGGTCCGTGCCGACCGGGACGGCTACGTCGCCGCCGTCGACGCGTACGGCATCGGGGTGGCCGCGTGGCGACTCGGCGCCGGCCGGGCCCGCAAGGAGGACGCGGTCAGCCCGGGTGCGGGAGTTCTGCTGCACAAGCGCCCCGGGGACCGGGTACGTGCCGGTGAGGTCCTCTACGAGCTGCGTACCGATGCCCCGTCCCGGATTCCGGCGGCCCGTACGACGGCCGAGGCTGCGGTCACCATCGCCGACGCCGCACCGGTGGTGCCGCCGCTGGTGATCGAGCGGATCGGCTGACCGGTCAGGTCCCCCGGTACGACCGGCGGGGTGGCATGGTGCCGTCGCGACGGAACCGCTATTCTCGCTGGCCAGGGGGATCATCCGGCGTTTGAGCCGCTGTTGACTGGCAGGGACGTAGCTGTGACCGTACCCGCTCCCGACCCCCGGGCCGTGCGCGCCGCGAATCTTGACGAAATCAGCCGCCTGGGGTTGCCGGTGCCGCCGGCCCAGTTCCCCCTCGTGTGGGAGCCGGGCGACGAGGTGGAGTTGCGCCCGACGGGCGAGATCGAGGCTCGTACGGCGGTCCTGCACCTGGTCCTGTCGCGCTGTTTCGGTATGCCGGCCGAGGCGGGGATGAGCTGGCTGCTCGGTTCGCACCTGGTCGAGTCGGTCACCCCGCCGGAGTGGCAGTTCGTGATGGGTGGGCGGGGCGACCACCGTTCGTTCGTACTGCACCACGACGCGGTCTTCGCGCTGGCCTGGGTGCTGGGCCTGACCAAGCACCTCGACCCGTCGGAGCCGACCGACGAGCGGCTGATGGACCTGCTGCCGAACCTGCCGGCGGGGGAGACGTTCACCCAGTGGCGGTCCCGTACGTTGGTCGCCCCCCGGGACGCGGTGGAGGTCGCCGCCCTGCTGGACCTCTACTACTGCCTCGACTGGGGGCACCTGGAGCTGGAGCGGCTGGGCGCACCCCGGCCGAGCATGATCGACGCGAACGCGATCGGGCAGCGGCGGTGGGCGCTGGAATGGGCGGTCATCTTCCGTGGCCCGTACCACGACCCGCCGGCCGGCTGGGAGGAAGTCGACCTGTCGACCTGACCCGGGGTGGCTCCGCGCCACCGCCCGCCTCCGGGAGCGGAGGTGTCAGCGGGGGCGGTAGACGCCGAGTTCGACGGCGGCGGTCACGTCGACCGGCTCCGGTAGGGCCTCGATCCGGGCGGCGAGCCGCGCCGGTGCGATGTGCCAGGCGCTCGGCCCCATGCCGACCAGGGTCGCCACCTCCGCTCGCCGCAGCCGCATCCGGCGGATGTGCCGGCTCCGCCCGACCAGGTCGAACCCGTCGCCGAGGCTCCCTGCGACCCGATCCGACTTCGTCGGGTCGACCCGGAGCAGATCGAGCTGTTCGACCAACTCGGTGAGGTGGTCGGCGGCGGGCGTCACCACCAGCAGGAGTCCGTCCGGGCGGAGCACCCGCCGGAACTCCGGTCCGTTGCGCGGCGCGAAGACGTTGAGCAGCAGCGTGGTGGAGGCATCGGCCAGCGGCAGAGTCTGCCAGGTGTCGCAGAGCGCGGCGGCGGCGCGGGGGTGCGCGCGGGCGGCCCGGCGCAGTGCCGGCTTGGAGACGTCGAGCGCCAGCCCGACCGCGTCCGGGATCGCGTCCAGCACCGCGGCGAGGTGCCAGCCGGTGCCGGCGCCGGCGTCGACCACCAACCTCGGGTACGTCGCGTCCGCGCTGTCGCTCTCGGCGGCACTGGTCTCGGTGGCGCTGCTGCCGGTGGCGGCGGCGGCGAGGGCGGCCGAGACCAGGTCGTAATGTCCCGCGCCGAGGAACTCCTCCCGGGCGGTGACCATCCCGGGGCTGTCACCGGTGTGGGGGGCGCGACCGGCGAGCAGGTTCACGTACCCCTGACGGGCCAGATCGAAGCTGTGCCCCCGTGGACAGCGCAGTGCCCTCGCACCCTCGGTCTCGACTCCGCTGAGCGGCTCGCCGCAGACCGGGCAGCGCAGGAACCGCAGCGGATCGGGACTCACCCTCGCCAGCCTAGGCGGTGCCCGGTCGTACCCCCGGCCGGTGCCCCACCTGTCCGCCGGCGGACGGAGCACTAGGGTCTGGTCATGGTGGCAATCGGATACGAAGACATCGTCAAGGCACCCAAGGCGCTACTGCACGACCACCTGGACGGCGGACTGCGGCCGGCGACGATCATCGAGCTGGCGGACACGATCGGGCACCCCCTGCCCAGCACGGATCCGGAGGAACTGGGTCGGTGGTTCGTCACCGCCGCCGACTCCGGGTCGCTGGAGCGGTATCTGGAGACGTTCGCGCACACCGTGGCGGTGATGCAGACAGCGGACGCGCTCCGTCGGGTCGCCGCCGAGTGCGCCCTGGACCTGGCTGCGGACGGGGTCGTCTACGCGGAGGTCCGGTTTGCTCCGGAGCAGCACCTGGACCAGGGACTGACCCTGGACGAGGTGGTGGAGGCGACCGTTGCCGGCTTCGCGGAGGGGACCGCCCTGGCGGCGGCGGCCGGTCAGCGGATCCGGATCGGCACCCTGCTCACCGCGATGCGGCACGCCGCCCGTTCGCAGGAGATCGCCGAACTGGCGGTCCGGTTCCGCGACAGCGGGGTGGTGGGCTTCGACATTGCCGGCGCGGAGGCGGGCTTCCCGCCCACCCGGCACCTGGACGCCTTCGAATACCTCCAGCGGGAGAACTTCCACTTCACGATCCACGCTGGTGAGGCTTTCGGGCTGCCGTCGATCTGGCAGGCGATCCAGTGGTGCGGCGCGGACCGGCTCGGGCACGGCGTACGGATCGTCGACGACATCACCACCGGGGCGACGCCGGTGCTGGGGCGGCTCGCGGCGTACGTCCGGGACAAGCGCATCCCGTTGGAACTCTGTCCGTCGTCGAACGTGCAGACCGGTGCCGTCGCCTCGATTGCCGAGCACCCGATCGGACTGTTGCGTGATCTTCGGTTCCGGGCCACGGTCAACACCGACAACCGGTTGATGAGCGGCACCTCGATGTCGCGGGAGATGGCACTGTTGGTGGAGGCGTTCGGTTACGGCTGGGCCGAACTGCAATGGTTCACCATCAACGCGATGAAGAGCGCTTTCATTCCGTTCGATGAGCGACTGGCGATCATCAACGAAGTGATCAAGCCCGGGTACGCCGAACTGCTTGCGTGAGTCGCGCCTTGCGCGGTGGCCGAGCCCTCAGGCGCGGTTGCCCGCCCGGGCCCCGTTGCCGCCCGCCCCGGATCCGGCGGTGTCGCCCGATCCGGTGGCGGTGGCGTGCAGCGCGGCCACCTGTCGGATCACCTGTCCACCCCGGGACGGCAGACAGCCGAGTCCGGTCTGTCGGCGCAGCACCGTGGGTTCGGTGCGGGCGAGTGCGATTCCTCTCCGCACCAGCAGCCCGGGGGTCTTACGCCGCTCACTCAGGTCGCGTACCAGACGGCGAAAGAAGGTGGCGCCGCGTGGGCGACGCAACGTGTACGCTCCGGCGAGCAACCCCAGTCGACGGCATTCGGGTACGATCTCCGCAGCAAAAATCCCTTCGGCGATAAAGAGTGGCGATCCGTCTAGATCGAATGTCCGAATGTCCACCCGTCGGTCGGCGTCGATCGCGTATACCGGCACTTCAGCCTTGCCGTTCCGTACCAACGCGGCAATCGTCGCCACGGCCGTAGCGGAGTCCCACGCCTGTGGTGACTCCCAGTCCACAAGACCGGCTCGACGCGGCAACGTAGGGTCGTCACCGTCCTTGTAGAAATCGTCGAGGGAGAGCACGGGAAGCCCGGTGCGACGGGCGATGTAGGACTTTCCGGAGCCTGAAGGGCCAGCGAGCAGTACCACTCCGACAGAGGATCTCATTACTTTGAGTTACTCCCAGCAGACGGATTGCTAGCAAATTGCATGAACATCCCATCACACGGTCCGCGACGGACAACCTGGGCTTTCTCTTTGACTTGTGTCGTGATGGAATCTCGGAGGTCCGACCCGTCCGGGTCGGTCGATGGGCGGTGCCCGGAGCGACACACGGGCGCCGAAAAGGGAGGGCGGTGACGTGAGCAAGCAGCCGAACACGGCGAACTCTTTACTGTCGCGTCTCCGCCGGCCAATGGGCCGGCTCCGTGACATGCCGATCTGGTCCAAGCTCGGCATCATCATGATCGTGCCGACGCTCGCCACCGTCGTGGTCGGCACGACCGGGCTCATCGACCACCTGCGGACGTACAACAACGCCGAACGGGCGCGAACCCTGGCCAACCTGGCGCAGGCGTCCGGCCAACTGGTCGACGGCCTGCAGGACGAGCGCGCGGCGGCGGTACTGCTGCTCGGCGTGCCGGACCGGGGGGAGGCCAAGGACAAGTACCAGAAGGCGTACAGCGATGTGCACCCGAAGATCGACGGCGCCAAGGGACCGTATTCCGAGCAGCGCGCCGAGCTGAGCGACCTGCCGGCCAACTTCACCGCCCTACTGACCCGGATCGATCGGAGCCTCGCCGACCTGCCCGGCACGCGCAGCCAGGTGATCAACGGCAAACTCAAGATCACTGACGCCTCGCAGTCGTACGAGGGCCTGATCAGCGACCTGCTCGACATCCGTGACTCGGCCTCGCAGCTCGCCGGGGACAGTGCGCTGAGCGAGCGGATGCGGGCCGCCACCGCGACCTCCCGGGCCAAGGAGTTCCTCTCCGTACGTCGCGTCGTGGTGCACCGCGCGCTCATCCAGAAGGAGCTGACGCCGGTCCTGCGTACCGACTACATCGCCACCGAGACCGGTCAGCAGCAGGCGTTGCAGTCCTTCCAGTCCGTCGCCACCCGGTCCGAGGCCGAGTTCTACGAGCAGACCGTGGCCGGTTCCGACCAGCGCGAGGCGGACAACTACAGCGGCTACATCCGGGGCAAGACCAACGACGACATGTCGGATGCCCCGTTCGACGCGGACAAGTGGGACGCGGCGATGGTCGGCAACGCCAAGCTGATCCGTACGGTCGAGGCGAGGCTCGACGGCGACGCGGTCGAGCGCGCCACCGAGATCCGCAACGAGGTACGCCAGCAGGTCTTCGTCGAGACCACGCTGCTGCTCGCCACGCTCCTGCTGGCGATCCTGTTCGCCTGGATCGTGGCCCGCTCGATGGCCCGCTCGCTGCGTGAACTCCGCCACGGCGCACTCTCGATCGCCCAGTACGGCCTTCCCCAGGCGGTCGCCCGGCTACGCGACCCGGCGCTGTCGGCCCAGATGTCGCCGGTACAACTGGCCAACCAGATCGCCGAGCCGCTGCCGGTCCGGGGCAAGGACGAGTTCGGGCAGGTGACCGAGGCGTTCAACGCGGTCCACCTCGAAGCCGTCCGGACCGCGGCCGAGCAGGCCGCGCTCCGCTCCTCCGTCGCGACGATGTTCGTCAACCTGGCCCGCCGTTCGCAGATCCTGGTCGACCGGCTGATCGGTCACCTGGACCGACTGGAGCGTGGCGAGGAAGACCCCGACCGGCTGGCGGAGCTGTTCCAGCTCGACCACCTGGCCACCCGAATGCGACGTAACGACGAGAACCTGCTGGTGCTCGCCGGTGCGGACTCCACCCGCGTGCAGCGGGAGCCAGCCGCGCTGATCGATGTGCTCCGGGCTGCCCAGTCCGAGGTCGAGCACTACACCCGGATCGAGTTCGGGGTGGTCGACCGTGACATCGAGGTCGCGGCGCACGCCGTGAACGACCTGGTCCACCTGGTCGCCGAGCTGTTCGACAACGCCACCGCCTTCTCGCCGCCCGACTCGCAGGTCATGGTCGAGGCCCGGCGGGTCGGTGACCGCGCGTCGCTCTACGTCGAGGACCGGGGCATCGGTATCACCGCCGACCAGCTCTACGACCTCAACGAGCGCCTGGCCACGCCGCCGCAGGTGGACGTGGCGGTCTCCCGGATGATGGGCCTGGTCGTGGTCGCCCGACTGGCAGCCCGGCACGGGGTCAAGGTCGAACTGCGGCCCGGCTCCGACCGGGGTACGGTCGCCGACGTCACGATGCCCACCTCGGTGCTCGTGCCGAGGGCGCTCTCCGGGCGTGCGCAGCAGTCGGGTGGTTACACCACCCCGGCGCAGCAGCCACCCTCGCAGCGGCCGAACTTCGGGGAGCCACTCGCGCTGGAGAGCAGCCCGGTTCCACCGGCACAGCGTGCACCGGAGCGGGACGTGAGCCCGGCCGGTCGACCGTTCGAGCCCGCTGGCCTCAACGGCGGTGGACTTGCGGCAGCGTTCGGCAACGGTGGCGGTCTGGGCACGAACGGCGGCGGTCTCGGTAACGGTGCCGGTCTCGGTAACGGCACCGGCGCTGGTAACGGCGCCGGACGCGGGATGCCGGCGTGGTCCGACCTGACCGGCGCGAAGTCCGGCAGCAACGGCAGCGACGGCTTCAGCCCGCGTTCGTCCAACGGTCAGGGGATCGACCCGTTGCCACAGCGACGGGCGGCCGAGTCCGGCGGCGACGCGGAGCCGACGAGCACCCCGTCTCCGAACATCCCCCGGCAGATGCCGACCACCCCGGAGATACACCCGGCCGACGCCGCACTGGCGCCGCCGGTCGTTCCTCCGGTCTCCGCACCGCCGTTCTCCGCACCGCCGTTTTCTGCTCCTCCGGTCTCCGCACCGCCGGTGTCGAGCCAGCCGGTCTCGGCGCCGCCACAGCCGCCGATGCCGCCCGCGGCCCCGGCCGTGGGTGCCCCGCCGGCCTGGCCGCCGGTCAGTGCCGCCGACCGGGATGCCCCGGCGCCCTCGGTTCCGGAGCGGCTGGCTGCGGCGCTCGACATGACCGCCGAGCTGCCCAGGGTCGTGCGACCCCCGGTCGAGCCACCGATCACGGTCCCGTCGGCCGCGGCGGTCGAGGCCCGGCCACGGTTCGCTGACGAGACCATGGAACTGCCCATCTTCCGTGAGCTGGAATCCGCCTGGTTCCGTACCCGGCGGGCGGTCAACGACGAGAGCGATGCCGGCGACAGTGCCGACGTCGTGGACAAGGCCCGGTACGTCACGGCTGACGCCACCCGTAGTACCGTCCAGAATGGACCTTCCGGCGCGACTGTCGGTTCCTCGATGGCCGCTCCGGTTTCCGCCGGCTCGGTCCGTGGGGCAGGGGCGGCGGGAGAGACAACGGGGGGCTCGGTCGGTTACGGCAACGGCGCCACCCGCCCGAGTGAGTCGCCCGGCGGTTGGCAGACGGCTGCCGACGACGGGTGGCGCGCCGCCTCCGCGGCTACCGCGGTTCCGGTCGCCGAAACCACTCAGAAGGGTCTTCCCAAGCGGGTGCCGATGGCACAGTTGGTTCCCGGCGCGGTAGAAAAGCCGAGCGTCTCGGTGCAACGCCGGACACCGGAGGCGGTGCGCGGCCTGCTGTCCGCGTACCACCGAGGGGTGCAGCGTGGCCGTACCAACCCCTCGGACGACCCCTCGACCAACCCGGAAGCGACTCCGGGTCAGCAATCCCCGCAGGCCGGCCTAGGCCCCGCGGCCGGGAGCGGTCAGAAGGAGCATGAAGCATGACATCTACGCAGGATCTTGGTTGGCTGCTTGCCAACTTCGCCGACCGGGTGCCGGGCGTCGCACACGCGATCGCCGTCTCCGCGGACGGTCTGCTCCTCGCGTCGTCACGGGACCTTCCGCGCGACCGAGCCGACCAGCTCGCCGCCATCGCCTCCGGGCTGGTTAGCCTCACCCAGGGCGCGGCACGTTGTTTCGAGGGTGGCGCGGTTTTGCAGACCGTGGTCGAGATGGACAATGGCTTCCTGTTCCTCATGTCTATCTCGGACGGTTCGTCGTTCGCGGTGCTCGCCGCTCGAAACAGCGACGTGGGACAGGTCGGGTACGAAATGGCACTGCTCGTCGACCGGGTGGGAGACGCGCTCACGCCAGCGCCGCGGGCCGCGGCGGGGATGCTGGGCTAGGAGTGCCGCCGGTCGGCCACCCCGACAACGGGTGCGACGGCAACGAAGGGACGACGGGCTCCACGGGCTCGGGTCATGGACAGGGTGAGAAGGGGGTGGACGGCGATGGCTGAGCGCGACGAGCCAACTGGCGCGCTGGTCAGGCCATATGCCGTCACCCGTGGACGGACCCGTCCCCGGCTTGAGATCGCCCTGGAGGCACTGGTCGAGACGACGGCGCGTGGCCGGTCCGCCGGCAACGCCAAGGGCGGCCAGGGTCGGGAGCACCAATACATCGCCGCGCTGTGTGACGGTCGGCTGCAATCGCTCGCGGAAATCGCGGCGCGGATGCAGCTGCCGCTCGGAGTGGCCCGGGTCCTCATCGCCGACATGGCCGCGGAAGGCCTGGTCGCGGTGCACGAACCAACAATCCTGGACGACTCTAACGACGCGGTGGGCACTGAACTGCTGGAGAGGGTGCTGAGTGGACTTCGCAGGCTCTGACATGTCGCACCGCCCGACGGTCGGGCGCGTGACATCGGCGAAGATCGTCATCGCCGGTGGGTTTGGCGTCGGCAAGACGACGCTGGTCGGCTCGGTCTCGGAGATCACGCCGTTGACCACTGAGGCGATCATGACGTCCGCCGGTGTCGGCGTCGATGACACGCGACAGGTGCCGGGTAAGACGACCACCACGGTCGCCATGGACTTCGGCCGTATCTCGATCGACCGAGATCTGATCCTTTACCTGTTCGGCACCCCGGGCCAGACACGTTTCTGGTTCATGTGGGACGAGCTGGTACGGGGCGCGATCGGGGCGGTCGTCTTGGTCGACACCCGTCGACTGGCCGACTGCTTCGCGGCGATCGACTTCTTCGAGCATCGGCGGCTGCCGTACCTGGTGGCCATCAACTGCTTCGACGGGATGCAGTACCACGACCCGCAGGACGTGCGGGACGCACTCGCCATCTCGAGTGACGTTCCGGTGGTCGCTTGCGACGCGCGTAACCGCGAGTCGACCAAGCACGTGCTGATCTCGCTGGTGGAGTACGTGCTCACCATGCGCAGGTCACGCGCGGTTGCCCCCGCCTGAGCCGAATAGCGGATCGACCGCCTGGTCAGGGCCCTGTGCCCGACCAGGCGGTTGCGATGCGCACCGCCGGTTGCCATGCGCAGCCGGTTCTCGCCCGCCCGGGTGCCGCGCCGCACTTTCGTGTGCGCCCCACAACCTCCATGTCGTACCGCCGACGCGCGTCGACGAATCTCGCGCCCATCCGTGTCTACCACCCGCGCAAGGGCGACAACGGAGGCCGGGAGGTCGCCCCGGTGACGGAGGTAGTCGACGTGGTGTCTTCGGGGGGCCCAGTGGCGTGTCCCCGTGAACGGGGCGGGTCAAGGTGGGCCAGCCGGCTCGGCGCCGAACCGCCGGGAATCAGCCGGCCGTGAGGGCAAGGCTGGCGTGAAGGTCAGGAGATCCGGGTCCACTCGCCACGGCTGACGGTGAACACCCCGAGCGAGTCTGGTTCCATCCCGCCATGCCGGATCGGGGCGAACGCGTACGATCCGGCGATCCCCTCGGTCACCTGGCGGGCCAGGTACACCCGGATACGACCACGGTCGACGCTGTTGGCGAGCCGGGCGGCTGCGGCGATCAACTGGACCGCGTCCGACGCGTACGGCGCGAACCCGCTGAACGAGCCGTGTTCCTGGATGTAGCGGAAGACGAAGTCACGGCGAGCCAGGCTGGCGCTGGTGGTGTTGGTCAGCGACGATCCGCTCAGCGCCATCGGGTGAACCACGAACGCCCCCTCGACCGCCTTGGCGTTCTGGTCCGAGAGGGTCTCCTCCGCCACCGCACCGGCGTCGAAGAAGATCGGCCCCTGGTAGCCGGCGTCCCGTAGCGCGCGGGCAGTGGCACCCGAGGTCGGGGCGGTCGCCCAGACGACCACCGCGTCCGCCTTGCCCGAAACCGTCCGGTCGGCGATGGAACTGAGGTCGGCACCGGTGGCGGGCAGCCGCAGGGTCTTGGCCAGCGGTACGCCGGAGGTCTTCATCGACTGTGTGACGGCCCGTACGCCCGAGTTGCCGTGGAGGCCGGGCGCGGCCAGCAGGGTGACCTTGCGGAGCTTCTGAGAGGTGATCAGGCGGGCCAGCTGACGGGCGACGTCGGTCGCGTCAGGGGTGAGCTTGTAGATGAAGCTGCGCTGGGCCAGCGGGACCACGAGTTCGTCGGCGGAGGCAAGGGAGATGAACGGAAGCTGCTCCTGCTGCGCGACCTTGATGATTTCCATCGACGTCTCGGCGATGGTGCCGCCGATGACCACGTTCGCCTGCTCACGCCCGGCCAGATCGGCGGCCTGCTCGGCGGCCTTCTTCGGGTCGCTGCCGTTGTCCTGGACCACCAGTCGGATCTTGCGGCGGGTGTTGCCGACCTGAATGCCCTCTTCGTTGAGCGTGTCGACGGTGATCCGCAACGCCCGTTCCTGGAGCACCCCCATCGCCGCGCCGGCGCCGGTCAGCTCAAGGTTGGCGCCGATGACCAGATTCTGCGGCCCCCGGGTGGGTCCCGACTGGACGTCGGAGTCGCCGCTGCCGCAGGCGGTGAGGAAGAGGCTGGAGGCGCTGGCAACCAGGAGGCCACGACGGGTTAGGGCGGAGGAGCCGATCGCCGGTCTCGCCATCAGATGCCGCCTCTCCGCGCCGTGGTGTCCCGGCCGTCTGCTGTTCCGCCGGTACGTTGCCGAGCGGATAGTACAGCCGTGAAATATTTATGGTGTGGCCAGGGAGATGTGACGTTACCCCAGGTCGATCGCGCTCGGCCGTGCGATCAGGAGCGGTAGCCGGCGGACCGGTACTCGTACTCCCGATCGTCGTCCCGGTCGTTGTGATCGCGGCTGAAGTCCCAGCCACCGGCGGCCTCGCGACCGGGGCGCCCGCCGACGGCAAAGCCGCCGATCTCCTGACCCCGACGCCAACCCCGGAAATATCCGGTGGTGTGCTCCGCTATCCGGGCCGCGTCGCGCACGATCCGCAGTGGCCGTTCGTCGCGTAGCGGCGAGCCGGGAACCAGGTTCGCCTGCGGGACCCGCCGTGGCAGACCGGCCCGCGTCTCGTCGCCGACCTGCGGTCGGGCCGCCTGTTCCGCAGCGCGCCAACCGGTGTCGGCGGTCGAGGACCACTCGACGTCGGCGTCGTCCTCCGGGTGACCGGTGAACCAGGCGGAGCGGGCCGCGGCGAAGATGAGCAGGTCGCCGTCGCCTTCGGCCACCGGGGGAGTACTCGGCTCGGTGGCGCGTCGCGCCGCCCGGGTCACCCGGGGGTTGCGCTCCGGTGCTTCGGGTTCGACCAGCCGCAGCGGCGGACCGTCCAGGTGCGGGTTGGTGTTCACACCGGCCGGCTCGCGCAGGGCACGGTCGGCCGGCTCGCGCAGGGCACGGTCGGCTGGCTCGCGCAGGGCACGGTCGGCTGGCTCGCGCAGGGCACGGTCGGCCAACGGCTGCGGCTCCACGAGCCGCAGCATCGGAGGCTCCTGCGGCAGGTCGTCCGCGAGCCAGGGCGGGGTTACCCGGCCGTCGCCGGCTCCGGTCGACGCCGGCAGGTCAAGGCCGGCCGAAGACTGCCGGTCGAACTGGTACGCCGGTTCGGCGCTCGCCGCCAGGTCCCGCCCGCCGCGCTCCCGTTCGCCCCGATCGCGCTCGACCCGGTCGTTGCGCTCGCGTTCGATTCGGCCGTAGTCGCCATGGCCCAGGGCGGCATGGCTCCGCTCCCGCTCAGCGAGGTCCCGGTCCGCACGCTCCCGGTCCGCACGCTCCCGGTCCGCACGGTCACGTTCGGCCCGGTCTTGTTCGGCACGTTCGCGGTCGGCACGTTCGCGGTCGGCACGTTCGCGGTCCGCACGCTCGTCCCGGTCGTCGCCAGGGCTGACCAGGGGCCAGTTCGCCCGGGAACCGGGCGGCGGTGTGGTGGTGTCCGGCCGGGGCGTGGGCACGGGCACGCTGAGGTCGGTAGCTCCGAACCCGTTCGTGGTGGGAGCGGACTCGCGGTTGGTCTTCGGACGCGGCACGATCGGCGTCGGACGGCGTTCGCTCCGGGCGCTGTTGATCGCGGCGGTGGTCAGGGTCGCCCGGAACGGTTCTCCCGCGTCGACGGGCGGCACGTTGCCGCTGCGCTGCACCGGGACGATCGGGGTGATGCCCGGGGGCGGCGGAGGCGGCGAGGAGACCGGCCGGTTGGCCGGCGCATCCCGCCACTGCGTGGCCGGGGCCGGGGCGGCGGGAACCGGAGTGGGCAGGTCACGCTGAGGCTGTGCCGCTGGCGCGGCGGCCGGCCGGTTCAGGCCGGGCAGCGAGGCCGCCGGTACGACCGGCTGCGGGGCCAGCGGCGGCGGTGCGATCGGCGCCGGTGCCACCGGAGGTGCGGTCATCGGCTGGGGAGTCGACGGTACGCCGCTGCCCGGGGCCGGCTGGGGCCGACTGCGCCGGCCGACCGACGGCACCGGCTGCTGGCTTGCCGGCCGTAGTACGCCGTGACTGCCGGTGCCGTGCGCACCTGCGGCCAGCGGCACGGCTTCCTCGGCGCCGCGTCGTACGGTCCGACGACCAGCCAGCGGTGCGGGGGTGGTGACCCGGGCCGCGAGCGTGGCCACCAGCGCGTCGCAGCCGGCGTCGCAGGCGCGTACCGCCGCCACGGCCTGTCGTACGGCCTCGGCCACGGCCGAGGTGACGGCCTTGTTGTTGACGGTGGCCCGGCGGGGGGTTTCGGCGATCGCCACCTGGAGCGCGGTGACCGCCTCCGAGATCTCGTTCGCCTCCGCCACGCCGTCGGCGACAAGGTGAGCGGTGATGGCGTCGACGGCAACCGCGCTCTCCCGGCCGCGACCGCCGGCGCCGGTCAGCATGCCCGGTTCGGGCAGGGCGTCGAGCACCGCGAGCGGCACCGGGTCGGCCGGGTCGGGGTAGGCGCGGAGTGCGGCGGGGTAGAGCTCGCGGAGAACCTCGCGGAGCGTCCCCGCAGCCGAGTGGCGCCCGCTGGCGAGCGCCGCGTGGGCCGCGAGTACGGGCTTGTAGCCGGCGAGGTCCCGGGGGGCCGGGAGGGTCACCGCGGAGAGTGCGCCGGCCTGAAGTGCCCGGGCCAGGCCGACGGCCCGCCGTTGGGCCGGCGAGCCCTCCATCTCCTCCTGCGACTCGTCGTCGGCGAAGCGCTCGGCGAAGTCGTCCACCGAGTCGTCGTCGGCGATCGCCAGAGGACGGCCTGCCGCGCTGAGCAGCGAGGTGACCAGGTGGTCGTCGCTGTCGGCGGCGATCGCCACACCGCTCAGTCCGCCCGAACGTTCGACGAGGAGCGCGCCGAGCTGGGCGTAGCCAGCCGGGTCGTCGCCGATCTCGCCGACGTGGAGCAGCCGGCCTGCGTCGTCAACCACAGCAGACGTCAGCGTGGATCCGGCCGAAGCCGGTCCCGCGGACAAATCCGCCGAGGCCAGACCGCAGTACACCCGCACGAGCGCCACGGCGTCGTCCTCCTCCCGAGACACAGGTGGTGTGTGCCAAAGACTGATGCTCCCTGGTGAGAGGTCAGTCGCGCCAGTCCACCGCTGCAGAGATCTTGCCGATAATCGTGCGCCAACCCAAACTTGCGGTTTGTGCCCCGATTTTCTTCAACCGGCGGCGCCCCATGAATCCGCCGAGGCCGCCGTTGGCCGTCGCACGGAGTGCCTCGTCCAGGTCATCGAGGCTGTTGCCGGTCGAGAGCATATCCAGTACGGATGGGAGCCGCAGCGCGAAGGCCAGGTCGCGGGCGACCTCGCCGGCGGAGATGAGCAGCTTCGGGTCCCAGGTGTCGTGCCCGCCGCGGAGGTTCTCCACGACCAGGTCGAGTTCGTACGAGTCTTCGCTCACGGGGGCGATATCCGCAGGCTGGACCCGTGCGACCAGGTCGTCCCAGGTGTCCAGTTCGGCCATGTCGTGCGGGGCTCCGGACAGGACGAAGCTCACCAGTGACTCGCGGCTCTTGAAGAGCAGCAGTTTGCCCCGGTGAGTGAGAAAGACCGCAACTTCTTCGGCTTCCTCATCCTCGTCTTCTTCGTCCGCTTCGTCTGCCTGGTCGTCGAGCTCTTCTTCGTCGGTCTCGTCGACGTCGTCGTCGTCGCGGAGCGCACGCCCGCGTCGGGGGTCCACTTCGCGGTCCTCGGATTCGAGGCTCTCGGCGAACTCCTCGTCGAGGAAGACGACGGTCTCCTCGTCCTCGTCTCGACGTGCCCGGGCGTGGAACGGGTCGTCGTCGTCCCGCTCGCCGATCTCGGTCGGGGTGACCTGGTTGGACATCCGGTACGCCCGAAGGGTGAAGCCGCTGCCCGAGGGGAGCGCGATCTCCAGCGGATCGATGCGTACGTCTTCCCAGAGGGCGCGGTTCGCCGGCTCGGCTACCGCGTCCTCGTCGTCGAGGTCCGGATCGTCCTCGACGGGGTCGGCTGCCGCGTCCGCCGTGCTCTCGGTCGCGGTGTCGGTGGGCCGGCTGCTCTCGTCGAACTCGGTGTCGGGTTCGTCGGCGTCGGGCCGGTGGGGCGACTGGCGGGCCACGCTGACCTCCGTGTGCACTCAAGGTTTGCGGCACCCGATCGGGGTGGGACTGTCGGGTGGGTGACTCTGCGCACACACCCTAGTCGGCCGTTCTGTGAGCCGGGTGCCGGCACCCCGTTGGCGAGGCCACCATCTATTAGTAGCCTTGCTACCTATGAAGGCCCAGGCGCTGCACGGCCATCTCGACGCACTCCTGCTTTCGGTGCTCGAAGGAGGCTCGCTGCACGGCTACGCCATCATCGAGGCGCTCAAGGTACGCAGCGGCGGCACGCTCAACCTACCCACCGGCACCATCTACCCCGCCCTGCGCCGGCTGGAGCGAGCCGGATACGTGGACAGCACCTGGAGCACCGTGAACGGGCGGGAGCGGCGGACGTACCAGCTCACCGGAGCCGGCCACCGGGCCCTGGCAGGTGAACGTACGAGCTGGCAGGAACTCAGCTCGACGGTCGGCCGTTTCCTCGGCGTCGACGGCCCCGCCGAGGTGTCAGCCTGACCGACGGCGGGCCCAGACGGTGCGCGTACGTGTCGATCATCCGGCGAGCGGCCGGAGTCGGGTCGCTCCGATGACCCGTACCGTCATCCAGGCCAACAGCCCGAAGGTCGTGTTCAGGATGATCCAGGCCGCGATCATCGGCGGCCAGGTAGCCCGCCGTCGCCGACGGAGCGCACGTTGAGGTCCGGCGGATTCCCGAGTCCCGTCCCCGACCCGTCTCAGTGTCGGGTCAGTGTGCGGAGAGGGCGAGGTAGCCGCCCTCGGCCGCCTCCTGGGTGAGCCACTGTTCCCGGTACCAGCCGGGTTGCCCGAGCAGATCCTCGTGCCGCCCACGCTGGATCACCCGTCCGCCGTCGAGGACCAGGATCTGGTCGTACCGGTCCAGGCCGCGTAGCCGGTGGGTGACCAGGAGCACGGCATGGTCGGCCGGAACCGCGCCGGTGGCCGTGACCAGCACCCGGTCGGCGGCCTCGGGGTCGAGCCCTTCGGTGGGTTCGTCCAGCACCAGCACCCGGGGGCGGGCGAGCAGGGCACGGGCCAGCGCCAGCCGTTGCCGTTGGCCACCGGAGAGCTGACCGCCGTCCTCGCCGACGACGGTGTCCCAGCCGGCCGGCTGTTGGCGTACCCAGTCGAGCAGACCGGCGGCAGCGGTCGCGGTGGCCAACTCGTCGTCGTCCGCGTCGGCCCGGCCGAGCAGCAGGTTCTCCCGTACCGTCGCGTGGAAGACGTACGCCTCGGCGAGCAGTCCGCCGACGATCCGGGGCAGTTCCTCGGGGCGGTACGCCCGTACGTCCCGCCCGTCGAGGGTGACCCGACCGCTCTCCGGTCGCACCGCCCCGGTCAGTACGCCGATCAGGGTGCTCTTGCCGGCCCCGCTCGGCCCGACCACGGCGACCCGGGAACCGGCCGGCAGTTCGAGACTCACCCGGTCGAGTGCGGCCGGTGCGCCGGCCCGGTACCGGACCGTCACCTCGTCCAGTGCGCAGCCGACGCCCTCCGTGGAGGACGCGGTCAGCCCGGCGTCGTCCTCGTTCTGGTCCTCGGCGTTCTGGTCCTCGGCCAGGAGTACGGCGACCCGGCGCAGGCCGGCACGGAGTTGGGTCCACTGGCGGGCGGCGCCGACCAGGGCCAGGGTCACCTCGACCGCGGCCAGGGTGCCGACCGCGAGTACGCCGACCAGGACTCCGTCGACCCCGGCGTGCAGGGCGGTGACGACCACGGCGGCACTCGTCGCGCCGGAGAGCAGCACCCCGAGCCCGTCGATCGCCCAACCGGCGGCGGCGAGCCGCCGTTCGAGTCCGGCCAGCTCACGGGCGCGTCCGTCGGCCCGTTCCAGGGCGGCCCGGGTGGCACCGAAGGCGGCCAGGTCGGCGGCGCCGTGGGTGAGGTCGACCGCGTCCACGGCGAGCGCGCCGCGCAGTGGGGCGACCCGGTCGGCGGTCCGCCGGGTCAGGGCGGTGGCGGCGGACGGGAGGGCCACCCCGGCGAGTAGCAGGCCGAGCGCGAGCGGCAGTGCCGCGGCCGGTGCGATGGCGGCGGTGCCGGCGATGGCGAGCAGACTCACCACGGCCGCCGCCGCGCCCGGCACCAGGACCCGCAGGAGCAGGTCCTGTACCGCCTCCACGTCGGAGACGAGCCGGCTCAGCGCGTCGCCGGTGTGCTGGTCGCTGGTCGTACGCCGGTTGGCCAGGGTGGCGAAGACCCTGGCCCGTACGTCGGTGATGATGCGCAGGGTGGCGTCGTGTCCGGCGAGCCGCTCGGTGTAGCGCAGTACGCCCCGGCCGATCGCCAGTGCCCGGACCGCGACGATCGCCACGGTGAGTACGTCCAGCGGCGGTTGCCCGGCGGCCGTGATCAGCAGCCAGGTGGCGGTGGCCATCAGGGTGAGCCCGGCGAGTTCTGTCCCGGCGGCGAGCAGCCCGGCCCCGACCAGTCGACCCAGGTACGGTCGCGCCAGCCGGAGCACCGCCCGCTCAGATCCGAGGCGTTGCCTGTCCCGCGTGCTCACACCGCCACCTCCGTCCGGCCGGCGGTGAGTTCGGTCACCCGTCCGTCCTCGACCCGGATCACCCGGTCCGCCTCGGCGAGCAGCGCCGGCCGGTGGGCGACCAGCACGGCCGTGCGACCGGCGACGAGTTGCCGGGTCGCGGCGAGTACGGCGGCCTCGGAACCGCCGTCGAGCCGGGCGGTGGGTTCGTCCAGGAGCACGATCGGCGCGTCCCGCAGGAAGGCGCGGGCCAGGGCGACCCGCTGTCGTTGTCCGCTGGAGAGGCCGTGGCCGCGTTCGCCGAGCAGGGTGTCGAGCCCGTCCGGCAGGTCCTGGAGGACGTCGTCGAGTGCGGCGGCGCTGGCGGCGGCGCGGACCGCCTCGATCGGTGCGTCGGGTTGGCCGAGGCGGATGTTGTCGGTCAGTGAGGCGGCGAAGAGGTGTGCCCGCTGTGGCACCCAGGCCAGTTGCCGGCGCCACTGCTCCAGGTCGGCGGTGGCGAGGTCGACGCCGTCGATGGTGATCCGACCGCTGGTCGGGGCGACGTTGCCGAGGAGTAGGCCGAGCAGCGTGCTCTTGCCGGCCCCGCTCGGTCCGATCACCGCGATTCGTTCACCGGGCCGGATGGTGAGCGACACGTCCCGCAGCGCGACACCGCGTTCGTACTCGACCGTCACCCCCTCGAACCGAATCTCGCCGGGAGTAAGGAAGGGCCCCTTGTTATCGGATTCCGATGTATAGGGGGCCCCTCCTAACACGGTGAGGGCGTCGTCGAGCGCGGTCAGGCCCTCCATGCTGGCGTGGAAGCGGCTGCCGGCGGTCCGCAGCGGCAGGTACGCCTCCGGGGCGAGCAGGAGTACCAGCAGCGCGGTCTGCAGGGCCAGCCCCCCGTGCAGCAGGCGCAGCCCGATCGGGACCGCGACCAGGGCGACCGAGAGGGTGGCGACCAGTTCGAGGACCAGCCCGGAGAGGAACGCGATCCGCAGCGTCTTCATGGTCGCGGCCCGGTGGCCGTCGGCCATCCGCCGGACCACGTCGACCTGGGCGCGGGCCCGGCCGAACGCACGCAGGGTCGGCAGGCCGGCGACCATGTCCAGGAAGTGCCCGCCGAGCATGCTGAGTCGGCGCCACTGCCGCTCGGTGGCGGCTTGGGCCTGCCAGCCGAGCAGCGCCCCGAAGACCGGGATGAGCGGCAGAGTGGCCGCGATGATCAGTGCGGAGCTCCAGTCCGCGAGGGTGAGCCGGGCGAGTACGGCGAGCGGCACGGTCACGCTCAGCACGAGCTGCGGCAGGTAGCCGGTGAAGTACGCGTCGAGGGCGTCCAGCCCGCGCCCGGCAAGGGTGGCGATCCGTCCGGCCTGCTGGCCGGCGAGCCAGCCGGATCCGCGTTGCCCGACCGCGTCGAGCAGGTCGGTGCGGAGCGCTGCCTTGACCGTGGCCGCCATCCGGGCCGAGACCGCGCCCTGCGCCCAGAGTACGGTTGCCCGGCCGGCGACGGCGGCGACGAATCCGACCAGCGCGGCCCGGTCGAGGTGACCGCCGGCGGCGGTGGCGAGCAGGTCGGCGAGGGTGGTCGCCTGGGCGATGACGAGCCCGGCGGCGAGGACGCCGAGGCCGCCGAGCACAGTGACGTGGCGCCGGGTCGAGGGGACCCGGCGCAGCAGCCGTGGATCGAACGGGCGGCGTCGGCTCACCAGTACACCGGCGCCCGGTTGTCGATCCGTCCGCGGAACGCCCACCAGTTCATCGCCTGAAAGCCTAATAGGGCTGGCAGCAGCGGAATCAGCAGCCAGCTCAACAGCCGCAGGGTGGGTGTGCTGGCTGCGGCGTCGATCACAGTCAGGCTGGCCGCCGGGTGGATGGAGGTGGTGGTGGCGAACTGAAGGCGGACGATCAGCAGTGCGTCCATGGCCGTCCCCCAACGCGTCGGCTCACATGTCATAACGAGCCCACAAATAGCTACGCTACCCATAGCTACTACGGGTAGTAGTAATTTAGTTTACGACATTTGGTAGTAGATGGCGAGCGGCGTTTCGTTGTCGTCCGTACGGGCAAGCCACGCCATGGACCTCGACGGACTCGGCGAAGCCGCCGACCTACAGCTCGATTCCGAGCGGACCGTGCGGTATCTCCGGGCCGGCTCCGGACCGCCACTGGTGCTGCTGCACACGATCCGGACCCAGCTCGAATACTTCGTCGACGTCATTCCGATGCTGGCGCGCAACTACACGGTGTACGTCCTGGACCTCCCCGGCCACGGCCGCTCGTCGAAGCCCACCACCGTCGAGTACGACGAGCCGTACCTGCGACGTGGCGTCATCGACACGATCACGAAGCTCGGTTTGCGCGACGTCACCGTGGTCGGTGACTCGATCGGCGCCGTACTGGCGCTCACCGTCGCCAGCGAGATGCCGCAGGCGGTCACCCGGGTCGTCGCCTCGAACCCGTACGACTACGAGACACGGTTCGCCGACGGCATACGGCGCGGCAACCGACTGGCCGACGTCATCCTCGGCGGCGTGGCGCTGCCGGTGGTCGGACCGGCGCTCGGCGCCGCCGAGAACAAGTCCGTCACCAGCCACATCATGCAGGGCGGCCTGGCGGAGGGAAAGAAGGTCCCCGAACCGCTGCTCGACGAGTTCGAGGCCACCCTCAAACGCCCCGGCTTCCACTACGTCGAACGGAACGTCTACCTGAACTGGCGCTCGTGGGGCGCCGCCCGAGACCTGTACGGGAGCATCACCGCGCCGGTGACCCTGGTCTACGGCGAACAGGACTGGTCCCGGCCCGACGAGCGGGCGCGTACGGCGCAGGCCCTGGGCGTGGAACCGATCATCCTGCCGGAGACCGGACACTTCGCCTTCCTGGAACACCCGCAGCGGCTCGCCGAGATCGTCATCGGCCACCCGGTGCCGTTGAGCTGACTGAGCTCAGGCGAAGAAGAGCGTCACCGGTAGGGCGACCAGGGTCGTCGCGACGGTCAGGCTGGCCAGGCCATGCAGCCACGGACGAGGTCCGACCACCAGCAGGCGCTGCACCCGCGCGTCCAGGTGTGCGTCGGCAAGGCCGAGGGCACCGGCCGGGGCGACCCGCGATCCGGCGGTCGCGAACCGGAGCAGGGCGTTCGCCAACGGCCCCTCCGCGTGGAGCCGCCGGGCCTTGTCGTCGGCCCGCATCTCCACCAGCAGCGCCACCGTCTCCGACGCCCGGCGCAGCCAACCCACCAGGGGTAGGGCCCGGCAGAGCGCGGTGAACGGCAGCAGCACCAGGTCGTGCCGCTCGTCGGCGTGCGCCCGCTCGTGCGTCAGCACCGCCGCGAGTTCGGACCGGTCCAGCAGGTCCAGGGTGCCGGCGCTGACCACCACCGTCGGTCGCATCCCGGGCAGGCAGTATGCCGCCGCGCTCGGGTGGTCGAGCACCAACGCACCCGGGGCGGCCGGATCGTCCCGACCGACCAGGTCCAGCAACTGCCGGTGCCGGGTCTGCGCGCGTACGGCGCTCACCAGGCCGCGTACGGTCGAGCCGAGCAGTGCGGCGGCGACCCCGAAACCGATCCCGACCAGGGCGAGCTGGGTCACCCCGAGCCCGGCCGGAAGGGTGCCGTGGAGCAGGTCGCGACCCAGGTGCAGCAGCGAGTCGGCAAGCCCCTCGCGGTACGGCGCCAGCCCGATCGACATCGGCAGCCCGATTGCGCACAGTCCGAGGGCGAGTCCGATCGCCTGCCAGGAGATGATCGCCACCCGGGGGCTGCGCCAGGTCCAGGTGGAGCGGAGCAGCACCATGGCGAGGAGATGGCACGCCACGGCCGTACCGACGAGGTGAGCGGCGTACGTCATGGCCCTAGCCCTGCCGCTCCGCGGCCTCGTCCGTCAGGGCCGCCCGCAGCACCTCGGCCTCGTTTCCGCTGACCGACCGGGCGAACCGCACCAGGGCGGCGTCCCGGCTGCCGGCCAGGTCGAGCGCGTCCAACATCAGCCGGGCGATGTGCGCCTCCCGGGTGGCCGCCGGCCGGTAACTCCAGGCCCGGCCCTCCCGCTCCCGCTCGACCATGCCCTTGCCGGCGAGCCGGTCGAGCACGGTCATCACGGTCGTGTACGCCAACTCGCGGTCGCTGAGCGCCTCGGCGACCTCCCGTACGGTGACCCCGGCGGCACTCTCCGCGCCCGCGCGTGGGGCAGCGGCCCGGTCCCAGAGGACGTCCATCACCGCACGTTCGAGGTCACCCAGTCGTGTCACGAGGCAAGCCTACTACTCGCCGTCGTAACAGCCCAGGTCCCGCCTTGGGTGGGCTCACCCGGATGGCCAGTTTTTGAGGAGGGTGTCGAGGGCGTCGAGGGTTCTGGACCAGGAGGCGTCGGCCGTACGCGGGTGGTGGCGGAAGCCGCCGGTCCGTTCGAGGCTCACGTACCCGTGGAAGGTGCTGTGCATCATGCGTACGGCGTCGGTCTGGTCGGGTTCGGAGAGTTGGTAGCCGCGCAGGATCGCCCGGGTCATCTCCGCGTGTCGGACGCCCGCGCTCGCGGCTGCGGTTTCCGGGTCGAGGTCCTGTTGCATGGCGGCGTACCTGCCGGGGTGTTGTTTCGCGTAGTCCCGGTAGGCGTTGGCGAAGGCGACCAGGGCGTCCTTGCCGGCGCGGCCGGCGAGTGAGTCGGCGACCCGGTCGGCGAGTTCTTCCAGGGCCAGCAGTGCGACCTTGACTCGCAGGTCCTGCGCGTTCTTGATGTGGGAGTAGAGGCTGGCGTCCTTGACGCCGAAGCGGCGGGCGAGTGCCGAGACGGTCACGTTCTCGAAGCCGGCCTCGTCGGCCAACTCCGCCGCCGCCAGGGTCAGGCGTTCGGTGGTCACCCCGGCACGTGCCACGTGCACCACACTCCGTACCTAGAAGTTTTAATGATTTGCCTAGGGCTTCTAGGATAACTCCTATGATGCCCGTGACCGAGCCTGCCATCCGCGCGTCCTTCGTCAACTGCACCAAGGGCGAGGCGAAGCGGCTGGGTGTGCCGAAGGATCTGGACACGCGACCCTGGGGAGACCTTGATTTTTTCGGGTGGCGGGACCCCTCCGGTGGCGAGCGGGCCTACCTGGTTGCCGAGTCCGGCGGCGGGCTCGTCGGGGTGGCGCTGCGGGCGGCACCGCAGACCAGGCAGGTGCGGCGCAGCATGTGTTCGTTGTGCCTGACCACCCACACCGGTGACGGCGTCTCGCTGATGACCGCGCGCAAGGCCGGACCGAGCGGGCGGCAGGGCAACTCCGTCGGCCTCTACATCTGCACCGACCTGGCCTGCTCGCTCTACCTGCGTGGGAAGAAGGACGCCGGCCGTCGCCTGCACGAGTCGATCACCCTGGAGGAGAAGATCGCGCGGACCATGGCCAGCCTCGACGCCTTCGTGGGGCAGGTCGCCGGCTGACCGTGGGCGGTTCTCAGACCGAGAAAACCTTTGGCGTACGGGTGACAAAGCTGGCCCAGGCCGTGCGGTCGAAGGCGAGCGTCGGCCCGTACGGGTCCTTGGAGTCGCGTACGGCAACGGCCTCGGGCAACTCGGCGATCTCGACGCAGTCCGCGTTGGTGCCGCTGCGGCTGGACTTGCGCCAGGTGGCGGCGGAGAGGTCAGGGGCGATCATCCGGGAGACTCACTCTCGCTCGTGCTCCGTTGCGACCCGCGCAACGAAGTCGACCGACTCGGTGGGGCTCAAGGCTACCGCGCCGAGCCGCTCCGCCTCCCGCCGAAAGAACGCCACCTGCGGCGCCTCCTCCAGGAAGAGCCCGGAGATCTTCTGGTCGAGATAGACCACGGACTTGTTGCGGGGGAAGTCGAAGAGCGCGAACCCGCCGTCGAGTCCGGGATGCCCGCCGACCGCGAACGGCACCACCCGCAGCGTGATGTTGGGGCGTTCCGTGGCCTCGATCAGGTGCCGGAGCTGGCGGGCCATCAGCCGAGGGCTGCCGAGCACCCGGCGCAACACCATCTCGTCAACGATCGCCAGCAGCTCCGGGGGTTGCGGGCGGGTGAGGACCGCCTGCCGGCCGAGCCGCGCTGCCACCCGGGACTGGGCGTCCGGCTCCTCGACGCCGCCGTCGCGCATCAGCACCTGGGTGTAGTCGGCGGTCTGGAGTAGGCCGGGAATCAGCAGCGGCTGCCAGTTGACGACGCTGGTGGCCTCGGCTTCGAGGCGGATCAACGTACGGGATTCGTCGGAGAGCCCACCGATCACCTCCCACCAGCCCGACTCGGCGGAGCGTTCGGCCATGCCGAGCAGGCGCCTGCGTTCGTCACCGGTCACGCCGTAGATCACCAACAGGGAAGCGACATCCTCGGCCCGGATGCCCTGGATGCCGGTCTCCATCCGGGACAGTTTCGACGCCTGCCAGTCGAGCCGGGCCGCGACCCGGCGCAGGCCGAGCTTCTTCGCCTCCCGCAGCCCGCGCAACTCGCCACCGAGCCCGCGACCGACCACTGTGGGCTGATTCGACTTCGCCATCGCGCACCCTCGCTTCCGATTTCGGTTGACCGGCCGTAACGGTGATCGACTGTTGTCGTCGCGTTGAGTATTGACAGTGATGCCCGTCGAGCGCAAGAGTTGTCAGCAACGTTGCTCGATGCCTTGATCAATAACCAACGCACCGGGAGGTCGTTGTGAACGGGACAACCTCAGCGAAATACACCCCGCCGTGGGCGCGGCCGTACGACCCGGCGAACTCGCCCGGTCCGATCGAATCGGTGCTGGAGCGCTTCCGCCGGGGTCGGCCGGAGCAGCCAGAGCCGAGCGAGGCCGAGGTGGAGGTCGGTCGCTACACGATCGTTCTGGTGCCGCCGGACGCGGCCGAGGTGCTCAGCTACGACCGCACCGACGTCGGACTGCGGATGTACCGGGACGGGGACTGGGACCACAACCCCGGCGACCTGGACGAGGCGGTCGACCTGATCGAAGCGGCCTGTGGTGAGCCGGTCAGCCTGGTCGAGCACCACTCCGACCTGACCTACTGGACCGCCCGACTCCGCGAGCTGACCGACTGATCCGCGACCAGCCGGTTCTGCGCGCGTCGCGAAAAATGAGCGGTAACGCGGTTTGTTCGTACACGTTCTTTCTTGTGGGCACACGATAGAACGTGTAGACCGAAACCGAGTTATCGCTTTCAGCGGGGCCGAGCGGCCAGGCCACGCCAAGCCAGACGAGCGTCAGACGCCCTTCGGGTGCCAGACGGTCTTCATCTCCAGGAACGATTTCATCCGCCCCAGGCCCGGATCGGCGGTCCAGTCGACCGGACCGGCAGCAGACGGGCGAAGCACCCGCTTGAGCGTGCCGGCCGCGGCCTCCTCCAACGATCGGGCCAACTCCGGGTCGGTCACCCCGGCCAGGTCGAGCGCGTTCACGTCGGCGTGCGAGGCGAGCCAGGGCGCGGTCTCGGCGGCCCGACCGGTGAGCAGGTTGACCACCCCGCCGGGCAGGTCGGAGGTGGCGAGCACCTCGGCCAGGGTGATCGCGGCCAGGGGTGCCTGCTCGGCGGCGAGCACCACCACCGTGTTGCCGGTGACGATCGCCGGGGCGATCACGCTGACCAGCCCGAGCAGTGCCGAGTCGGCCGGTGCCACGATGCCGACCACGCCGGTCTGCTCCGGGCTGGAGAGATTGAAGTACGGGCCGGCGACCGGGTTGGCGCTGCCGTACACCTGGGTGATTTTGTCGGACCAGCCGGCGTACCAGACCCAGCGGTCGATCGCCTCGTCGACCTCGGACACGCTGCACCCGAGGGCGACGAACTGGTCCCGCCGCCCCTCCAGCATCTCGGCCACCCGGTAGAGGATCTGACCCCGGTTGTACGCGGTCGCCCCCGCCCAACCCTTCACGGCAGCGCGGGCGGCCACCACCGCGTCGCGTACGTCCTTGCGGGAGGCGAGTGACACGTTCGAGTCCTGCACCAGATACGTCCGCCCCGACTCACTGCGCGGGAACTTCCCGCCGACGAAGAGCTTGTACGTCTTCCGTACCGCCAGCCGAGGGCGGTTCACCGTCTCAGACATCGAGGTACGCCTCCAGCCCGTGCCGGCCGCCCTCGCGACCGTAGCCCGACTCCTTGAACCCACCGAACGGCGAGGTCGGATCGAACTTGTTGAACGTGTTCGCCCAGACCACACCGGCGCGCAGCCGGTCGGCCATCCACAGGATCCGGGAACCCTTGTCGCTCCAGATCCCTGCCGACAGCCCGTACGGCGTGTTGTTCGCCTTCTCGACGGCTTCGGCCGGCGTGCGGAAGGTGAGCACCGACAGAACCGGCCCGAAAATCTCCTCGCGGGCGATCCGATGCGCCTGGGTGACCCCGGTGAAGATGGTCGGGGCGAACCAGAACCCACGGTCCGGCAGCTCGCACGGCGGCGACCAGCGCTCGGCCCCTTCGGCGCTGCCGACCTCGGAGAGTTCCCGGATCCGGTCGAGCTGCGCGGCCGAGTTGATCGCGCCGATGTCGGTGTTCTTGTCCAGCGGGTCACCGACCCGCAGCCGGGCCATCCGCCGCTTCAGCGACTCCAGCACCGGCTCGTAGACCGACTCCTGGACCAGCAGCCGCGACCCGGCGCAGCAGACGTGCCCCTGGTTGAAGAAGATGCCGTTGACGATCCCCTCGACCGCCTGGTCGATCGGGGCGTCGTCGAAGACGATGTTGGCGGCCTTGCCACCCAACTCCAGGGTGAGCTTCTTGTGGCTGCCGGCGACCGTGCGGGCGATCGACCGCCCCACCTCGGTCGAACCGGTGAACGCGACCTTGTCCACACCCTCGTGCTCGACCAGGGCCCGGCCGGTCTCCCCGGCGCCGGTGACGATGTTGACCACGCCCGGCGGCAGGTCGGCCTGCTGGCAGATCTCGGCGAAGAGGAGCGCGGTCAGCGGGGTCGTCTCCGCCGGCTTCAGCACCACCGTGTTGCCGGCGGCGAGCGCCGGGGCGATCTTCCAGGCCAGCATCAGCAGCGGGAAGTTCCACGGGATGACCTGGCCGGCCACGCCGACCGGGCGCGGGTCCGGGCCGAAGCCGGCGTGGGTCAGCTTGTCCGCCCAGCCGGCGTAGTAGAAGAAGTGCGCCGCGACCAGCGGAATGTCGGTGTCGCGGGACTCCCGGATCGGCTTGCCGTTGTCCAGCGACTCCAGCACCGCCAGCTCACGGGAACGCTCCTGGATGATCCGGGCGATCCGGTACAGGTACTTCGCCCGGTCCCGGCCCGACATCGGACCCCAGACCTTCTTGTACGCCTTGCGTGCCGCGCGTACCGCCCGGTCCACGTCGCCGGGGCCGGCCTCGGCAACCTCGGCGAGCACCTCCTCGGTGGCCGGGTTGATCGACTTGAAGCTGCCACCATCGGTCGGGTCGACGAACGTGCCGTCGATGAAGAGGCCGTACGACGGCCGCAGGTCCACCACGGCCCGGGACTCCGGCGCGGGCGCGTACTCGAAGACAGCCATGATCAGTCCAGGGTGAAGTAGTCGGGACCGGAGTAGGTGCCGGTCGTCAGCTTGGTGCGCTGCATCAGCAGGTCGTTGAGGAGCGTCGAGGCGCCGAACCGGAACCAGTCCGGATCCAACCAGTCCTCGCCGGCGGTCTCGTTGACCATGACCAGATACTTGATCGCGTCCTTGGTGGTACGGATTCCACCGGCCGGCTTGACCCCGACCTGGCGACCCGTCGCGTCCCGGAAGTCGCGGACCGCCTCCAGCATCACCAACGTCACCGGCAGCGTGGCGGCGACCGGGACCTTGCCGGTGGAGGTCTTGATGAAGTCCCCGCCGGCCAGCATCGCCAGCCACGAGGCCCGCCGTACGTTGTCGTACGTGGCCAGCTCGCCGGTCTCCAGGATCACCTTCAGGTGGGCGTCGCCGCAGGCCGCCTTCACCGCCACGATCTCGTCGTAGACCTCGCGGTAGCGGCCGGAGAGGAACGCCCCCCGGTTGATCACCATGTCGATCTCGTCGGCGCCGGCCGCGACCGCCGCCTCGGTGTCGGCGAGCTTCACCGAAAGCGGGGCCTGCCCCGACGGGAACGCGGTCGCCACGCTCGCCAGGTGCACACCGGAGCCGGCCAACGCCTCGGCGGCCACCGGGACCATCGCCGGATAGACACAGACGGCGGCGACCGCGGGGCAGGACGGGTCGGCCGGGTCGGGCCGCCGTGCCTTCGCGCTCAGCGCGCGTACCTTGCCCGGGGTGTCGGCCCCTTCGAGCGTGGTCAGATCGACCATGCGGATCGCCAGATCGATCGCCCACGCCTTGGACGTGGTCTTGATCGAGCGGGTGCCGAGCATCGCTGCCCGTTGTTCCGCGCCGACCTGGTCGACGCCGGGCAGTCCGTGCAGGAAGGTACGCAGCGCGGCCTCGGACCGCCCCAGCTCGGAGAGGTCGGACCACGCCGACGTCGTTGTCGCCGTCATGGCGGCAAGTCTACGCACCCGCGCGTCGCTGTGATCTTGCCCACTGTTGGGACCGGACCGCCAGACTTCACCGCCCTGTCGAACCAGCGACATCCGTTGTTGGCACCGAACCCCCACCGTCCTCGGCGTGCGAGCAGTGCACTTCACCGATACTTACCTGCCCCGTCGCGACGGGGTGGTCAGCTCCATCCGCACCCTCGTGCGGGCGCTGGCCGACCGGGGGCACCCCGGCCTCACCGTCGTGCCCCGCCACCCCGGCCAGGCCGGCGAGCCCGACCTGATGCGGTTACGGGCGCTGCCCTGCGGGGTCGCCGACCTCCGGCTCTCCCCGTGGCTGCTGCACGGTGGCGCCGCCGCCGGCACCATCGCCGAGATCGCCGCCAGCGCACCCGAGGTCGTGCACGTGCACACCCCCGGCCCCGTCGGGCTGCTCGGCGTACTCACCGCCCGGCGGCTCGGACTGCCGCTGGTCCAGACGTACCACACCGACCTGCACGCGTACGTCGACGCGTACAAGGTACCGACCAGGGCACTACGCGGAGCCGTCCGGCTCTACGCCCACCGGCTCGGCGTACCCCGCCCACCGGTCCGGCCCGAGCCGGCCCCGGGTGCCGCCGCACCATCGCGCCGGGCACCGGCCGCCAGCCACCGCAGAGCCGCCCTCGACGCCACCAACCTGCTCCTGCTCGGCGACGCCGACGCGGTCGTGGTGCCGACCCGGGCCGTACTCGACCGGATCAGCCTGCCCGTCCCCGACGACCGGGTCTTCCTCGTGCCCACCGGAGTCGCCCCCTGCCGTACCTCCCCGACCGAGGTCGCCGCCTTCCGCGCCGACAACGGCATCGACCCGGCCGACAAGGTGATCCTCTTCGTCGGCCGGGTCAACCGGGAAAAGGGCGTCGACCTTCTGATCAACTCCTTCGCCGAACTGCTCGCCGGCTGCCCTCGCGCCCGGTTGGTGCTGGTCGGCGCGATCTACGAGCCCCGCTGGCTCGCCGAACTCCTGCGTCTCGTCGGCCCGGCGGTCGCCGACCGGATCACCGTCGTCGGGCAGCAACCGCCGGCAGTGGTGGCTGCCGCGTACGGGGCCGCCGAGGTGCTCGCCTTCCCCTCCGGCACCGACACCCAGGCACTCGTCCTCCAGGAAGCCGCACTCGCCGGCGTACCCGCGGTCCTGGTCGACCCGGTCCTGCACCAGCATGGGCCGCTCGCCGGAGCCGCCGACTGCGCCGCCCCCACCACCACCGGCTTCGCCGCCGCCCTGCTCCGCCTCCTCACCGACCCCGCCGCCGCCCGGCGACTCGGCCAACTCGCCGCCGACCGGGCCGCCGGACACACCCCCGAGCGGTACGCCGACGCGATCTGCGACGTCTATGCACACGCCGCCCGACGACACGCGCAAACCACCAGAAGACAAGCCGAATGGGCAGGTCGACCCGGCCCCGCCCAGCCGGTCCACGCATTCGGTAGGTTGAGCGATCGTGGACGTACTCGTCGTTGACCATCCTGTCGCCCAGACGCGGCTCACCGCGATGCGCGATGCCCGTACCGACGCGGCGTCGTTCCGCGCCGCCCTACACGAACTCACCACCACCCTGGTGTACGAGGCCGCGCGCTCCTTCCCGATCGAGCGGTACCCGATCCAGACCCCCGTCGCCCAGACCGACGGCACCCGGCTCGCCAACCCGCCGCTGCTCGTACCCGTGCTCCGCGCCGGCCTCGGCATGGCCGACTCCGCCCTCGCCCTGCTCCCCGAGTCGTCGATGGGCTTCGTCGGGCTCGCCCGCGACGAGCACACCTTCGAACCGCGCGCCTACATGGAGTCGCTGCCCCGGGACCTGACCGGACGCCCGGTGCTGGTACTCGACCCGATGCTCGCCACCGGCGGATCGTTGGAGCACTGCTGCCGGCTCCTCGCCGAACGGGGCTGCACCGACATCACCGTCATCTGCGTGCTCGCCGCCCCCGACGGCATCGCCCGGCTGGAGCAGACCGGCCTGCCGCTGCGCCTGGTCACCGCTGCCATCGACGAACAGCTCGACGAGCGCAAGTTCATCGTTCCCGGCCTCGGCGACGCCGGCGACCGCCAGTTCGGCGGCATGCCCCGTTTCTGAGCCTCGCTCCGCTACCCGGGCCTCGCTCCGCTCGGCTGGCTCGCTCCGCTACCTGGGCCTCGCTCCGCTCGGCTGGCTCGCTCCGCTACCTGGGCCTCGCTCCGCTCGGCTGGCTCGCTCCACTTCGCGCCGCCCAGTGCGGCGTCTTCGCCTGCGGGCGACGACGGCTTCGCCGCGTCGTCCTCGGCTCCAGACGCCGCGGCGGCGCTCGGTCGACTCGCGCGGGTGGTTGGCGCCGGCTTCGCCGGCGCGGCTCGCTCCGCTTCGCGTTCGGTGTTAGGAAGGGGCCCTTCCTATACAGAAAACGATAATAAGGGGCCCTTCCTTACGCGGAGGTGGTCCAGGGGCCGGGGGTGCCGTGGTGGAAGGGTTGGGAGCCGTGGAAGACCCTCGGGTGGTCGGCGAAGACCAGGGGTAGGAAATTGTGGTCGCTGGGCCACATGGGCACGGCGCCGCTGAGGATGTCGGACAGGTCGGTCCAGATCAGGGTGCCCTCCGGGCAGCGCTCGTACGGGACGCCGGACCAGTCCGGGATCCGGAACAGGAAGCCGAACCAGTTTTCGCCGTTGCGGCCGAAGCCGGGCCAGGAGATGGTGCCGGCGAGTTCCACGGTCCGGCATTCGAGGCCGGCTTCCTCACGGATCTCCCGCCGCATGCCGGCGACCACGTCCTCACCGGGTTCGAGTTTGCCGCCGAGCCCGTTGTAGTAGCCGTAGTGCAGGTCGTCGGGGCGGGTGTCCCGGCGGATCATCAGCACCCGGCGACGGTCGGCGGAGAGTACGTAGCCCAGGGTGGCGAGAATGGCCTGCACCCGGGCCACCTTACGGCGGGCACTGTCGGTCGTGGCCGAGCCCGTCGGCGGGTGGGGTTTCGCGTGGCGGGGCGAGGGCACCTGCACGATGGTGCGGAAACCGACTACCGTTTCGGGCCATGACAGGTGTGGCGCTGGCCGAAGAGTTGCTGTTGCTCGCGTACGACGACGAGTCGGGGAAGGCCACCGGGTCGCGGATCGGGCTCGACCTGGGGATGGCCGCCGGGGTACTGGTGGAACTGGCGCTGGCCGGTCGGGTCGCGTACGACAACGACTCGATCGTGGTGAGCGACCCGACACCGACCGGGAACCCGATCACGGACGAGGTGTTGGGGCGGATGGCCGGTGACGGCCCGCTTCCGCCGGCCTCCTGGGTGCAGCGGCTCCGGCACGGGCTGCGGGACCGGATCCTGGCCGACCTGGTGGGTCGGGGCGTGGTCCGGGACGTCGACGAGACCGCGCTCGGGCACATCCACGTGCACCGGTACCCGGCGGTCGACGCGACGGTGGAGGCGGAGATCCGGGGCCGGTTGGCGGTGGCGCTCACCGGCGAGCAGGCGCCGGACGAGCGTACGGCGGCACTCGCCGCCCTGGTCGCGGCGACCCGGATGGAACCGAGTCTGGGCTTGTCTGGTGCGGCCCTCGCGGACGCGCACCGGCGGCTGGCGGAGATTGCCGGTGGTGCCGGCTTCACCGGTGAGGTGAGCCTGGAGGAGTCGACGGTCCGTCCGTCGGTGGCCCTGGTGATCGAGGCCCTGGCCGACGCCATCGACGCGGCGCTGGGCGCCCGGCGCTGACCGCTCCGGCCCTGGTGCTGACCTATCCGCCGGGGTGCGGGGCTGGAGCCGCTGCCGGGCGAGGATCCAGCGGGGCTGGAACCGGCCAGGCTCCAGCGAGGCTGGAGCCGCTGCCGGGCGGGGGGTCAGCGGGGTTGGAGCAGACCGGTGGGGCGGGTGGCCGGATCGGTCTGTCCGGGGCGGGCGAGGGGCACGGCACCGCCTGTGCTGACGCCCGGTTGGAGCAGGTGGGCGAGTTCGGTGGCGGACTGGTGGGCGCGGGTTGCCTCGACCTCTGCGGTCACCTCCCACGGTGAGCGGACCGGCAGGTACCGGGACAGGAAGCTGCGCAGCGTGCTGTCCGCCCGCTCCCGGTCGGCTCCGGCCGGGATGCTGTCGCGTAGGTGGAGGGTGTCGTAGTCCCGCCAGTTCAGCAGGTGGTTGAGGAGTACGGCGGCCTGCGGGTCGGCCAGGTCGGTGTGTAGGTGCCGGATCGGCCCGGGAACGGCTGTTCCCCGCAGGTACGACCAGTGGTGGTGCAGGCCGGAGGCGATGGAGAGGTCGGCCGGGTGCCGGAACGGGTGGCGTCGGGTCCCGGCGACCTCTTCGGAGGCGACGGCGCAGATCTCGGCGAGCACCGACCGGCGCAGCGCGTACGGGGCGTGCTTCATCTGCTGGCTGATCACGCGGCCGAACCGGCGGGCGATGAGCCGGCGGTTGTTCTTCGCGGCGGCGGTGACCGGAGCGTCGGTGTAGGCCGGGTCACCGAGGTCGATCTGGTTCCGTCGGGACGGGAAGAACTTGGTCAGCCCGTTCGGGTGGAAGAACGTACGCGGTAGCACCGGCCGTCCGAGTAGGACGTTGTCGTCGAGGTAGAGGAAGTGTTCGGCGAGGCCGGGGATCAGGTGCAGCACCGATTCGATCGCGTGCGGGTTGAAGGTCGGCAGGGTCGCGTCGTCGCCGAACAGGTCCCGATGACCGATCACGGTCAACCCCGGTTGGGGCAGGTCCAGCCAGCGGGGCACCTGCCCGTCGGTGACCAGGTAGATGTGGCGCAGCCAGGGTGCGTACATGTGCAGGGAGCGCAGGGAGTAGCGCAGCTCGTCGTGGTCGACGTGCCGGGCCCCGTCGACAGCCGGCGCCCCGTGCGGACCGTGCCGGTCGTGCGCGCTCTGGAAGCGGGACCGCCAGTGTGGGTCGTCCCGGTCGTGCCAGGCGTAGACCGCGTCGACCGGGAACGTCACCGCGTCGGCGGAGACCCCGGCGAAGTCGGCCCGGACCGGGTAACGGGCGTGGTAGCCGGTCGGCACGAACGGGTTCAGCGAGGCGCCGGGCACCCGTACGTTCGGCCGGTAGCTGGGCACGCTGCGGGCCAGGGCGTTTGGCCGGGGCGCGGTGAGTCGACCGTCGCCACCGTGCCAGAACTCCAGTTCGCAGGCGTACGCGGCACCGTAGGCGAGGTCCTCACTGATCCATACCGGACGGTAGACCAGCACCACGTCGGCACGGCGTACCCGCCGTGGACCCCGTCCACCGGCACGGGGCCGGACCGCCTGGCGGCCGGGGCGTCCGATCAGGACGTCGTCAATTCCGGCGATCGCCCGGAGGGCCTCGGCGCGCTGGTTCGCCGGCACCCCGACCCGGCTGCGCAGGCCATGGTGGTGCGGGATGGCGAAGTGTTCGACCGAGGCGTCGCCGAGGGCGGCCAGCACCCGGTCCAGGTTGCCCTGGTGGGCACCGAGCGGGGTGGCGGCCGGGTCGACGGAAGCGCAAACCCGTCGGCCGTCCAGCCGGACCCAACGCCGGGCGGGCTCCCGCCCCGAGCGGTCGTCGTACCACTGGCGCAGGGCCACCCCGAAGGTGCCGGCCGGCTGGTTCAACCAGCGGCCGAGCCGTACCTGCTGGTCGAAGGGGACCCGCTGGTGGAGTCGGCGTCGGAGGACGGTCGGGATGAGTGCGTAACCTCGACGTGCGAGCACATCTGCTGTAACGATCAGCGACGGCCAAAGGTGGTGGGGCGGGCCGCCGGGTCAGCCCAGGCCGAGTGCCGTCGCGATCTCGGACCGGAGCGTGGTCAGCGCCGAGGTGGCCCGCTGACGGGCTGAGGCGACGGCGGCGGTGACGTCGGCCGGCGGCCCGGACCGGTCCGGGCCGCCGATCGGTTCGATCACCTCAAGGTACGCCTTGAGCTTCGGCTCGGTGCCGGATGGCCGGATCACCACCCGGGCTGTGTCGGTGCGCAGGATCAGCACGTCCGAGACGGGGAGCAGGTCCTCGGCCGAGGTCACCGGGGCGCCGAGTAGTTCGGTGGGAGTGTGGGCACGCAACCGGCCCATCAGGTCCTGGATGTCGCGCAGGTCGTCGACCCGGACCGAGAGCTGGTCGGTGAGGTGGACACCGAACTCGGCGGCGAGTTCGTCGAGCCGGTGCAGGAGCGTACTGCCCTCGGCCTTGAGGTCGGCGGCGAGTTCGGCGACGGTCAGTGCGGCGGTGATGCCGTCCTTGTCGCGTACGAGGTCCGGGGCGACGCAGTAGCCGAGCGCCTCCTCGTAGCCGAAGACCAGTGGGGTGTCGCCGGACTCGGCCCGGACGATCCACTTGAACCCGGTCAGCGTCTCGTCGTACGACACGCCCCGGGCGGCGCAGATGGCGCGCAGCAGCGACGAGGAGACGATCGTGGTGGCGTAGAGGCCGGTCACGCCGCGCCGGATGAGCTGGTCGGCGAGGAGGACGCCCAGTTCGTCGCCGCGCAGCATGCGCCACTGGCGGTCCGGGCCGGGGACCGCGACGGCGCAGCGGTCGGCGTCCGGGTCGTTGGCGATGGCCAGGTCGGCGCCGATGATGTCGGCGAGCGCGACCAGCCGGTCGACGGCGCCCGGTTCCTCCGGGTTGGGGAACGCGACGGTGGGGAAGTCGGGGTCGGGTTCGGCCTGCTCGGCCACGATCCCGGGGACGCCGAAGCCGGCGCGGGCGAAGGCGGCGGTCAGGACGGCGGCACCTACCCCGTGCAGGGGCGTGTACGCCACCTTCAGTTGCCGGGGGCCGTCCGGGTCGAGCACCGCCGCCGCGGCGGCCACGTACGCGGCGACCAGGTCGTCGCCGAGCACCTCGCCAGCCGGGCCGAGCGGTACGGCGCGGGCGGACCCGATCGCCCGGATCGCGGCCTCGATCTCGGTGTCGGCGGGCGGCACGATCTGTGCCCCGGCACCCCGGGGCCCGCCCAGTTCCGCCCCGAGATAGACCTTGTAGCCGTTGTCCTGGGGCGGGTTGTGGCTGGCGGTGACCATCACCCCGGCGGCTGCTCCGAGTGCGCGGACGGCGTACGCGAGGACCGGGGTGGGGAGCGGGCGGGGGAGGAGCAGTGCCTGGCGCCCGGCCCCGGTGGCGATCTGCGCTGTCCGTTCGGCGAAGGTACGGGAGCCGTGCCGGGCGTCGTACCCGATGATCAGCGGTCCGGCGGCGGCGCGGGCGGTGAGCCAGGTGACCAGCCCGGCGGCGGCCTGGGTGACCACGGCGAGGTTCATCCCGTTCGGGCCGGCGCGCAGCGGTCCACGGAGCCCGGCGGTGCCGAAGGTGAGCGGGCCGGCGAACCGGTCGGCCAGTTCGGCCGCGCTGTCGGGCAGCCGGCCGAGCAGCCCCCGTAGCTCGTCCCGGGTGGCCGGGTCGGGGTCGTCGGCCAGCCAGGCTTCGCCGAGGACGCGCAGGTTGTCGGGGTCGTTCGGGTTCGCCGTCATCCGGACTTGATAGCACGGCGGGGGACCCTGTGAGTCCGGGTCCCCCGTTGCGCGGTCAGCCGGCCGGGGTGAGGGTGAAGCTCCGGACCAGCTCGTCGAAGATCGGCTTGCTTTCCTCGAACTTGGCATCCGGGGTGGTCAGGTAGAACTCGTACGCCTTGCCGTCCTGGACGACGGCCCGCCAGATCCCGTGTCGCTTGGTGTCGCCGTCGCCGCAGGTGTATTCGAGTTCGGCGGCCGGCTTGCCGCTGAGTTCGACCTCCTGGAGGCTGATTTCGGCGTACGGCTTGACGCAGGACTTGTTGTCCGGCTTGGCCAGGATGCCGCCGGCGGATTCGAGGAACTTGAGCGGGGTGGCCGACGTCTTCTCGATCAGGATCCGGATCCGGCGGCCGGAGTCGGCCGGGTCGGTGAAGTCGATGTAGAGGGCGCCCTTCGGGGCGTTCTTCTTCCAACCTTCGGGCACGTTGACCGAGATGCCGCGTTCGGCGTGCGCCTGGATCGGGAACGCCGGCCCGGCCGGTGCGCTGGGGCTTACTCCGGCCTGCGGCAGCGGTGCCGTCTTCTCCGGGTCGCCGCTGGAGAGGGCGATGATGCCGATCACGAGTACGGCGACCACGCCACCCGCGGCGGCGAGTTGCAGCTTGCGAGGCCAACTCTTGATCGTGCTGAGCGCCGCGTCGCCGGCCCGGCGGGCCCCGGCCACGGCGTTGCCGACGGCACCGTTGTTGCCGCTTCCACCGGAGCGGCCGTAGGTGCCGGCAGCGCCGCCGGGGGTGCCGTAGGTCGTCGGCCCGTTGCTCTCGTCCCAGCGCTGGGCGGCCGGCATCGCGCCGGTCGGCGTGCGGAGCGCCGCACCGGGCCTGGTCTCGTCCATCGCGTCGCCGCGTGTGCCCGGACCGCCTGAGGCGCCGCCGGACTTGCGTAGCTGGGCCAGCCGGTCGGTGAGCGACTCGCCGGGGGCGAGCATCGCCGAGCCGCCGATCTGGCCGGTCGGCTGCGGCTTGGCCGGCGGTGCCGGCGGCTGCCAGGTCGCGCGCTGGGCCGGCACCACCGAGTACGGGTCTGTCACCAGGTGTCCGGCGGTGTTGCTGGCCAGCGGGCCGGCGAGCAGTTCGCGCAGCATGTTGCGCGAGGTGTCCACGTCGAAGCGGCGGGCCGGGTCCTTCTCCAGCAGGCCCATCAGCACCTCGGTGAGGGGGCCGGACCGGGACGGTGGTGCCGGCGGGTCCTCGACCACGGCGTGCATGGTCTCGATCGGGTCACCCCGGTCGAACGGCGGCCGTCCCTCGACTGCCGTGTAGAGCGTGACGCCGAGCGAGAAGAGGTCGCTGGGTGGGCCGAAGTCGTGGCCCATCGCGCGTTCCGGGGAGATGAAGTGCGGCGAGCCGAGCACCATGCCGGGTGTGGTGAGCTGGACGTCGGTGGGCATTCGCGCCACCCCGAAGTCGGTCAGTACGCAGCGGCCGTCGGAGGCGATCAACACGTTCGCCGGTTTGACGTCCCGGTGCAGTACGCCGATCGCGTGCGCCACCTCAAGTGCGCCGAGCAGCGCGATGCCGATCTTGGCGACCGCCCGGGGGGCGAGCGGTCCGTCCTCGATCACCATGTCGGCGAGGCTGCGCGCGTCGAGCAGCTCCATCACGATCCAGGGCCGGCCGCCCTCGGTGACCACGTCGTAGACCTGTACCACGGCCGGGTGTTGCAGGGCGGCGGCCGCACGGGCCTCGCGCAGGGTGCGTTCGTACATCGCGTCGCGGTCACTGGGGGCGAGCCCCGGTGGCAGCACGACCTCTTTGACCGCCACGTCACGGCGGAGCAGGGTGTCGGCGGCACGCCACACGGTGCCCATGCCGCCATGGCCGACCGCTGCGCGCAGCGAGTAACGACCGCCGATGGTGGCGCCGGGAGCTGCGCGTCCGCTGGTGGGACTGACTGGTCCGCCACTCCACGTCGGAATCTGAGTCACAGGAAAGGCCGCCGGGGAAAATCGAGGGGCATGGGACACATCCCCCCTATCTTGCGGGTTGGCGTACCGGTAGCGAAAGCCGCCCCGGCCAGCGTTCTGAGGAACTCTTCCATCCGTACCGACTCACTCACTCCATGTGCCTAATTCCGGACGGAGTGTATCGAATGACGTGGCGAAGCGTGCTTTGACGGACACGGTGTGCGTAAGAGGGTGAACGGGGTATGTCACTGTGAGTCCCGCGCCGTCCTACGACGCGGCGACAGGCCGACCATGAGCCGGCGGCCGGTACCGAAAATCCGGCAATCCGGGCGTGTTTCGCGCCGTCCGGGCCGAACACGTGACTGCCGCAACCGTCACGCGTTGTAGGAGGTAAGGGGGCGCATGCTGGCGTTTGATGGCGACCCCTGGGTCGAGTGGCGGCCACTCGAACGCTCCTACCAGGACATACATGACGCTGCGCGGTCCGACCACTACCAAATTGATGTTGCGCAGCGTCACCGTCGGAGGTCTACGCTGTCCCAGTCCCATCCCATCCACAGCGATCGAGAATTCGACGTGACGAGTGCGTTGACGCTGCCCTCCGGCAGCCCGCTGGTGTCGTCCCCGCCCGAGCCGCCGCCCGGGGCCGTACCCCTTCCGTACGAACTCGACCGGATGCTGGCGCTCCGGCTGCCCGATCTGGTGGCCACCCGCCGCTGGATCCACGCGCATCCCGAACTCTCCGGGCACGAGATCGCCACGGCCGCGCTGATCGTGCGCGAACTCGCCGCCGCCGGCCTCGAACCCCGGCTGCTCCCGCAGGGGAACGGGGTCATCTGCGACATCGGACGCCCCAGCGGTCCGGTGATCGCCCTCCGGGCCGATCTCGACGCCCTGCCACTGACCGACGCCAAGGACGTGCCGTACCGCTCGACCGTGGACGGTGCCTGCCACGCCTGCGGACACGACGTGCACACCACCGTCCTGCTCGGCACCGGGTTGTTGCTCGCCCGACTCGCCGCCGAGGGCGGGCTCGACGGCCGGGTCCGACTGCTCTTCCAACCGGCCGAGGAGACCGTCCCGTCCGGAGCGCCGGAAATCATCGCCGCCGGTGGTCTCACCGACGTGGCCGGGATCTACGCACTGCACTGCGCGCCGTACCTGCCCGCCGGCACGGTCGGCGTACGCACCGGCCCGCTGACCGCGGCGGTCGACACGGTGGAGGTCGCGCTGAGCGGGGCCGGTGGCCACACGGCCCGGCCACACCTGACCACGGACCTGGTGCACGCCCTGGGCCGGGTGATCGTCGACGTGCCCGCGCTGCTGACCCGTCGGATGGACCCCCGCGCCCCCCTCTCCCTCGTCTGGGGATCGGTGCACGCCGGTACGGCGAACAACACGATTCCCGGCGACGGTTTCGTCCGGGGAACCGTACGGGCGCTGAGCGTGGACGCCTGGCGGGAGGCCCGGGAGGTGATCCCCGAACTGGTCCGGGACGTACTCGCCGGCACCGGCGCGAAGGTCGAGGTCCGGTACCACCGGGGTTTCCCCGCGGTGGTGAACGACGAGCGGGCCACCGCGACGATCACCACCGGTGCGACCCGTGCGCTCGGCCACGACGGGGTGGTGTCGGCCGAGATCAGCATGGGCAGTGAGGACTTCTCGTTCTACCTGGAGCAGGTCCCCGGGGCGATGTTCCGCCTCGGCACCGGCGACCCCGACTCCACCGTCCGTCGGGATCTCCACCATCCCGGCTTCGACGTCGACGAGCGGTCGATCGGGTACGGCGTCCGCGTCATGACGCACACCGCCCTGGCGGCCCTCGACGCCGTAGGGGGCGAAGGCACCGCGTGACCAGGAACAGATCGATGATCACTGCCAGGTGGGTGAGCGGGTCCAGGGAGCGCGTTGAGCCCGCCGACGGCACGGCGGACGCGGCGACGGTGCGGGAACACGCGGTGCAGGCGGCGGCCCTGGAACACGCGGCCGAGACGGCACAGCGGACCGGGCACGTCTGGTACGTCTGCTACGGCTCGAACATGAGCCTCAGGCGCCTCAACTACTACCTCGCCGGTGGCCAGCCGCCGTCCGGCGCGTTGACCTACCCCGGCTGCCGGGACAAGCGCCAACCCGAACGGAGCCTGCCCGTCACCCTGCCCGGCCGGGTCTACTTCGCTCTGGAGGCGCTGGCCTGGACCGGTGGCATGGCCTTCTACGACCGGGACGGTCCGGGCGAGACACCGGCCCGTGCGCACCTGCTCAGCCGCTCACAGTTCTCCGACATCCTGGCCCAGGAGATGTGCTTCGAGCCCGGGTCCGACCTGGACCTGACCGAGGTGCTGACCCACGGGCGGGTGGTGTTGGGGCCGGGCCACTACCAGGCCCTGCTCTACCTGGGCGACCTGGAGGGCTGCCCCAGCTTCACCTTCACCGCGCCCTGGCGGAGTTCCGAGGTCGAGCTCCGCAGCCCGTCCGCCACCTACCTGCGGCACCTCGCGGCCGGCCTGTCGGAAACCTACGGCTGGTCCCCGCGGCGGATCGCCGACTACCTCAGCAGCCGACCCGGCGCCGCCGGCCACTGGTCGCCCGGCGAACTCGTCGCGGTGATCGACGAACTCCCCGGTCGACCAGAGGCCGCCGGCGAGCGGAATGTCACCCGTTCCGGCGAATTCGCCTTGGAATCGACCCCGACAACCGTGGGAGCCGGTATTGGATAGTTTTCGGAGCATTAGCTGACGGCACGCGGGTGTCCTGGGGCGCGGCCGTACCCAACTTGTGCAACTCGCGCAGCTTCCACAGTGCGCTGTCAGTAGAGGAGGAACGGTCGTGCGCCAAAGTGTGATGACGGCCGAGCTGGAAAGCACGGGTACGACGTCGCCCTTCCTGCAACATCAGCGGGAACACCTGTGCGTCGATTGCGGCCACGCCTATCTGGACGGATCCCCGTCGTCTTCGGGACCGCATCACCGCAAGCAGCGGTTCGGGGCCGGAACGATCGTGACCAGCACCCGGGGTCCTGTTCGAGAACTGCACAT
This sequence comes from Micromonospora sp. NPDC050417, assembly GCF_044458865.1. NCBI lineage: Bacteria > Bacillati > Actinomycetota > Actinomycetes > Micromonosporales > Micromonosporaceae > Micromonospora > Micromonospora sp. NPDC050417. The sequence goes on along the minus strand of NZ_JBITIH010000009.1, from coordinate 91,817 downwards.
CCTGCCGCACGGCGGCACCGAACTCCCCACTGACCTGATCGAGGAAACCGATCCGGAGAACTTCGAGACGCTCTCGCAGTTGGTCCACCAGAACGTGGACCTCGGCACCGGCGCGATCTACCGGAGACTGGTCGAAGGCGTACGCTCCGGTGCCGCCGAGGGGGTCGCGGTCGCCGGCTTCCACCTGTCCCGACTGCTGCTCGACGCCAACCGGGCCACCGTCGAGGCCCAGTTGCCGGTCGACCCCTACGTCGGAAGCGCGGAGATCTACCAGACCTACCTGCGGCGGCGCGGCCGGGACCTGCGACACGAGGCGCTGCTGCCCTGGCTCGCCGCGGTGGACGAGATCCTCCAGTCGATGGACAGCCGTGGCACGGTCTACCACCACCACACGTACGACGTCCTCTCGATGAGCCCGCGCCCGTGGGACCGGGGTGTCGCGGCGAAACGACCCGCGTTCCAACTGATCTGGCGCAGGCCGTCGCTCGACGGGGTCATCGACGAGGGCGGGGAATCCGCCGACCCGGGTCTCGCCCGGCTGGAGGACGTCGAAGACGTACGTTTCAGGATTCGCGACTTCCTCGAACGGAAGATCGGCCTGACGGAAGGAAATGGCGACATCGATTACCCGTTGTTGTTGCCGGTCATGCCCTTCCGGGGATCGCGTCGCGGCGACCCTCCCACCTCGCCCCGTCATCTGGTGTACGACCTACGCAAGGACATCCTCCTCACCGAGGAACAGATCCGTTCGTGGGTGCTCGACGGGCCATGGCGTCTTGCTGACGGCGGGCACGGTGAGGTGAAATTTGGCGGTGGCCCGGCCGTTCCGTCGAATCACGCTTGACGGCATCGCCGCCTCATGGCGGAAACGGCCTCAGGGGCGTTCCCTCCGGGCCTCGGCCGACTCTTCCGCCGTCCTCGGTGCCGGGGGAGTCGGTGCCGGTGGTGCGGACTGCCCCGAGGCGACCGTCACCGGAGAAGCGGGTGGACCACCGGCACGCCGTCGGTGCCGCCGGGTCAGCCAGAACACCAGGAGCGCCGGCACGCCGAGCGCGACGGCCCAGGGCAGCAGCGCACCGAGCACGATCAACACGACGCCCAGCGTGGCGAGAAGTGCGTGCCAGCCGCCCCGGAGCCCGGCGAGGAAGCCCTCCTTCTCCTGCTCGTCCTCGACCACCACGGCCTCCGGCCCGATCAGTCGTACCGTGATGGTGGAGAGTGCGGTCAGGTCGCCGAGCCGGCGCTGTCGCGCTTCCAGCGCGACCAGGTCGGCCTCCCGCTTGGCCAGTTCACCCTCCAGCATCACCAGGTCCGAGAGGGTCTTGGCCTGGGCCAGCAGCCGTCGTCCGCTCTCCACCCGCGCCTGCTGGGTCTGGATCCGGGCAGCCAGATCCAGGGTTTCCTCGGTGACGTCCTGGGTTTTGATCTCACGCTGCTCCTGCCGGCCGAGTTTCGCCAGCGCGTCGACCACCGAGGCGAACCGGTCCGCCGGCACCCGCAGTTGCAGGGAGGCCTCGGCATCGCCGGTGCTACTGCTCCGCTGGTCCCCGCCGACGAAGCCGCCGGCCCCGGTCGCGATCGCGACCGCCTCCGTGGCGGCCCGCTCGATCTCCTTGACCCGTACCGTCATCGATCCGGTGTAGATGATGGAACGCTGGTCCACCCGCAGGTTCGCCGGCGTCTGGGCGCCGGCTGCGGACAGTTCGCCCGGCTTCGTGTCGGCCTGGCTCTGCCCCGCGAAGTCGCCGGCCGCCGCCGCATCGGCCTTTTCGGCCGGGGCCGCTGCCGGGGCGACCGCCTCCCCAGCGCCACTCGTCGAGTTGTCGCTGGCCGTGGCGCTGCAGCCGGCCACCGTCAGCACGGCGACCATGCCAGCCGCGCCCAGGAACCCCACCCATCGTCCTCGCGCCATACCGCGCATGACTCCTCCGAATTCCGTTTCCCCGTTCCGGGTGTTCCCTCAGACGCGAGGCGCCGGTGTCCCGGTTCCGGCAGACTGCGCTGGGGAACATCACGATTCGGTTGTCGAGGAGTCACGATGCGGCGGACGAGGACCGACCACCCGTGGCATACCCTCCGAAAAGGACGCGGGCAGCCGGTCGGGCACGCGGTGACCCGGACTCGGGACCGGAACCGCAACCGAGTCTGGAGGCTGGTTCGGAGCGGGGGCGAGGGCGCCGGACATGCCGGCTGATCTTGTCGAGCGCCTCTACAGCGCTCCGCCGGAGGGGTTCGTCGCCGCCCGGACCGAGGCGGTCGCCGCCGCTCGGGCGACCGGCGACGAGACCACCGCGCGACAACTCGCCAAGCTGCGCAAACCCACCGTGGCCGCCTGGTTGGTGAACCTGCTCGCGATCCGCCGACCAGAACTCGTCGCCGGCTTGGTCGAACTCGCGGCCGAGTTACGTACCGCCCAGCGCGACCTGCGCGGGCCCCGGCTGCGGGAACTCTCCGCCCAGCGGCGCGGTACGGTCGCCGCGCTGGTCGCCGAGGCCCGTGCGCTCGCTTCCGAGGCCGCCCCGAGACTGGGCGCGGGCAAGCTGCCCCTCGCCGAGGTCGAGGCGACGCTCCAGGCCGCGCTCGCCGACGTCGAGGTGGCCGAGCAGGTACGGTCCGGCCGCCTGGTCCGGGCGGCCAGCTACGCCGGCTTCGGTGAGGTGCCCCGGCCACAACTGCGGCTGGTCAGCGGCGGACCCGAGGTGTCGCTGCCGGAGCCGACCGGCACCCGAACCGCAGACAGGGCTTCCGGGCAGCGGGCGGCCGGCTCGCCGGCCGAGCAGGCAGCCACCGGAAAGGCAACGGGGCGGGAGGCCGCAGCCGAGAAGGAGGCGGCCCGGCGGGCGGTGGCCGAGCGGTCGCAGTTGCGTCGAACGCTGGCCCGAGAGCTGACCGGTGCCCGTACGCGGCAGCGCCGGGCCGAGTCGGAGTTGGAGCGGGCCACAGCCGCGGAGCGGGCCGCAGGCTCCGCCCTGTCCGAGGCGGAGGCGGCGCTCGCCGAGGCGGAGCGTCGCCGGGCCGCGGCTGAGCAGGAGGTCAGCCGCCGCAAACTGGCACGCAAGTCGGCCGAGCGGGATCTCGCCGCCGCCCGACGTCGTACCGGGGACGTGCAGGCGGCGGTCGAAGCCCTCGATGCCGAGTAGTGTGCCCGAAGGCCGGGAGAACGAGCGGGCTCGATCGGGGTGCCGCCGGTTCCGGCGCCGGGATCGTGGGAAGGGCGATCAGTTGACCCCTGAACAGGCTGCCGCGACGGCCCGACCAAGCCTGTCGGCACTGGCGAGGGCGTTCCACGAATCGCCACGGACGCTGCGCCGAGCGCGGCTGCTCGGCCTGTCGGGCTGGGCGTTCCAGGTGGCCGGCCGGGGCGGGGCGTTGGGCGACGTGGCGGCCGAGACGGTGGCCGCGACGCTCGGGTTCCTCGCGCCCGACGCGGTCGCCGAGGGGTGGGAGGCGGCCCGGCGGGTGGCCCGACCGACCGAGGTGTCGGCGAGCATCCTCACCGAGTGCTGCCGCTGGGGCATCGAGCATCTGCACAGCTTCCCGAAGCTGGACCGGTTGTTCGACCTGGCGCAGCAGGTCGTGACCAGTGCGGACGCGACCGGCATGCCGCTCTTCGCGGCGTGGCGGGCGGTGCCGGTTCCGGTTCCGGACCCGGCGGCCCGGATGGCGGTGCTGCTGCACCTGCTCCGGGAACACCAGAGCGCCGCCGCCCTGATCGCCGTACGGTCCGCCGGGCTGACGCCGCTGCAGATGATCCTGGCCGGGCCGGACGGCGAGGCTGGCGCGTTGGCGAACGGGTGGCAGCCGCCGTATCCGGAGGTGGCACCGCTGATGCGGCACTGTCTCTGGGCCGAGGCGATGACCCACCGGATCGGCGCGAGCGGATTCCGGGTCATCTCCGGTTCCGAACGCGACGAACTGGTCGACCTGCTGACCAGCCTCCGTACCGGCCTCACCTGAGGCTCCCGTGGGTAGGAAGGGCCCCTTGTTATCGCCCAGGCGATAACAAGGGGCCCTTCCTTACTCAGGTCAGGCGGTGGCGGTGCCGGTGGGGCGGGCACGCAGTTCGGCGACGTAGTCGTCCGGGGCGCCGGCCTTCTCCGCCGCGTTCGCGATCTCGGAGAGGTACCAGGCGGTCGGCAGACCGCCCTCGTACCCGGCGAAGACGTAGACCCAGGCGGTGATGTCGCCGTCCAGCGTGACCACTCGCACGTGCAGCTTGCGGTAGGTCTCCGCGTTGACCCCCTCGACCTCGTCGAGTTGGGCGGCGTCCCAGGGATGTACGTCGTAGATCGCCACGAAGACGCGATCACCCGGAGACTCCACGACAGTGGTCACCGAGCCCTCCCAGCCGATCACCCCCTCCCCGGCGAAGGTGAGGCGCCAGCCTTCCAGCCAGCCGGTGCCGATCATGGGCGAATGCGGACAGTAGGCACGCATCCGAGCGGGATCGAGGTTTGAGCCGTACGCGGCGTAATGACGCACGGCGATGACGATAGCCCGGAGGACGGGTGGTGGAGAATACGACCGTGCGTGTCGGACGGGTTGGGGAGAAGAAAGTCACTGTGAGCACCAACGAAGGGCAAGTTCTGTGAGTCGTATCGTGATCATTGGCGGGGGGCCGGCTGGTTACGAGGCCGCCCTGGTCGCGGCCCAGTTGGACGCCGACGTCACCGTCATCGAGGCGGACGGGGCCGGTGGTGCCTGCGTACTTTCGGACTGTGTCCCGTCCAAGACCTTCATCGCCAGCTCTGATGTGGTCACCGGCTACCGGGACACGGAGGAGTTCGGGGTCCACTCCGACGGCCTGGAGGCGGTCACGGTCGATGCCGAGGCGGTGTACGCCCGGGTGAAGCGGCTTGCCCTGGCCCAGTCAGCGGACATCCACGCCAAACTCATCAAAGCGGGTGTCACCTTCGTCGCCGGCCACGCCCGGCTCGGCGAGGACACCCTCGGTCACACTCACCGGGTGCTGGTCACCCCGACCGATGGTGACTCCGAGTATCCACTCGACGCCTCCGTCGTCCTGATCGCCACCGGTGCCACGCCCCGGGTGCTGCCCAGCGCCGTACCGGACGGGGAGCGGATCCTGACCTGGCGCCAGGTGTACGACCTGCCGGAACTGCCAGAGGACCTGATCGTGATCGGGTCCGGGGTGACCGGCGCCGAGTTCGCCAGCGCCTACCTGGCCATGGGGGTACGGGTGACCCTGGTCTCCAGCCGCGACCGGGTGATGCCGCACGAGGACGCCGACGCGGCTGCCGCGATCGAGCAGGTGTTCCGCGCCCGTGGCATGACCATCCTCAACAACTCCCGGGCCAACGGGGTACGCCGTACCGCCGACGGTGTCGAGGTGGAACTCTCCGACGGTCGTACGTTGACCGGCTCGCACGCCCTGATGGCGGTCGGCTCGATCCCCAACACCGCCAGCCTGGGCCTGACCGAGTACGGCGTGGCGGTCTCCCCGGGCGGCTACGTCACCACCGACCGGGTCTCCCGGACCAACGTGCCGGGCATCTACGCCGCCGGGGACTGCACCGGCGTGCTCCCGTTGGCCAGCGTCGCCGCGATGCAGGGCCGAATCGCGATGTGGCACGCGCTCGGCGAGGCGGTCCAGCCACTCCGGTTGCGGACCGTCGCGGCGAACGTCTTCACCGACCCCGAACTGGCCACCGTCGGGGTGTCGCAAGACGAGGTGGATTCCGGGCGTACGCCGGCCCGGCAGGTGATGCTGCCCCTCAACGGCAACGCCCGGGCGAAGATGGACGACCTCTCCGACGGCTTCGTCAAGCTCTTCTGCCGGCCGGCCAGCGGTCAGGTGATCGGCGGCGTGGTGGTCTCGCCGAAGGCCAGCGAGCTGATCCTGCCGATCACCCTGGCGGTGGAGAACAACCTGACCGTGGACCAGTTGGCCCACACGATCACGATCTACCCGTCGCTCTCCGGCTCGGTCACCGAGGCGGCCCGTCAGTTGATGCTGCACGAGTTGCAGTGATCCCGGAAGCTGCCAGCGCCGGTTCCGGCGCTGGCAGCTTCCCGGCGGCCCGTCCGTTGGTCAGGGTCAACGCCCACCCGGCGGCGGCGAAGCCGGCGGCGGCCAGTACCGCCACCGTGGCGAGTCGCCACACGGAGTCGGTCAGCGCGGCGCCGCCGAGGTGGCCGACCAGTGCGCCGTACGCGGCCCAGCCGACCGCCGCCAGCGCGTCGTACGCGAGAAAGCGCCGGTACGGGTAGCGAACCCGACCCGCGTTGAAGCAGGCGATCATCCGTCCCCCGGGGACGAAACGGCAGAGCAGGATGACCAGCGGTCCGGGTTGCCGCAGTGCCCGCGTGAACCGACCGGCGGCCTGGCGGGAGCGGGAGCCGCCGGTGCTGTCCGGGGCGCCCTCGTCCGGCTCCGCGGGGAGCCCGGCGGGTCGACTCCGGTCGGGTCCGGCGCCTGTCCGGGTGTCGCTTGTCGCCGGCCCGTACCGGTCGCGCAGCAGGCGCCAACCGCTGAGCAGTCGTCCCGCCCCGACCCGGCCGAGCAGGTAGCAGGCGGTGTCCCCGCAGAACACGCCGAGTGCGCCGACGGCGATGGTGAGTGGCAGGTTCAGGTTGCCGTAGATGGTCAGCGCGCCACCGGTGATCATGATGACCTGGGTCGGCACCACCGGCACGAAGGCGTCCACGACCAGGAGGACGAAGAGCGCCAGGTACGCCGACGCGGGTGATGCGACGTTGGTGAGTAGCTCGGGCACGCGGTTCACCTCGACGCGTTCGGCCGACATGGTCTGGGTCGAGCCTGAACTGCCGGTGTCCGTCCACCGACACAGGCCCGACCAGGGGTGACACCGGCCACGCTACGGCTAACGAACGGCGATGACCGGGCGATACCGGTGGTGTCGCGCCAGTCGGTGGGGTTGTCGTTGGTCGTGGTCGAGGGGACCTGCTGGGCGGGGCGATCGGCGTACCGTTGGGGCACGCGACCCGCCACCTCAGGTCCCCCCGTTCCTGACGGTTTCGGCTAGCCGACGGGCCGCCGACGGGTCCCGCGTCGGCGGCCCCACCATGGGGCTGGGCAGGTGCTGCCGTGCTGTTCAGGCGCCCGGCTGCACGTCGTTGCCCGGTGCCGAGGAGAGCCACGGCAGGAAGTGACGCAGCCAGTCGTCCACGCCGGGGACGGCCAGTATCCGGGTGATCACACCGGCGACGACGACGAGTTGGGCGACCGCCGGCACGGTCTCGAGTCCGGTGGTCGCCGCCACGGTGGGGATCAGGGACAGCGCACCGACGAGCGCGGCGAGGATGGTCCGGGCGGTGGCTCGCCAGGGGTGCCGGGTCTGGGTGGTGGTCGGGGTCATGGGGTGCCTCCCGGGGAGATGGTGAGGGATCGGTCGGCTGATTAGGGTCGACACCCTGCTCAACCTCCCTGAACCTGGACGGATGCCCCTATGTCGTAAAGATGACAATCAATGCTGGGTGAGGCTGGATGAATCGCGTACCGGTCACCGGGTAAGGGCGCGAGATCGAGTTTCACCGTTACGTGGGCGCAACGAGATCGGCGTAGCGTCAGGACATGGCGGACTTGTTCGAGGACTACCGCCTCGGCCCCGGGTGGGACGAGATGTTCGGCGAGCCGGGCATGCCGCGGGAGACGTACGAGGCGTTGCACGCCACCCTGCAACCACTGTCCAGTGTCGAACTGGGAATCCGGGCCGAGGTGCTGGCCCGCGCCTTCCTCGACCAGGGGATCACGTTCGCGCTCAAGGGCATCGAACGGCCGTTCCCGCTCGACATCGTGCCGCGGATCATCGCCGCCGACCAGTGGCGGGTGGTCGAGGCCGGAGTGGCGCAGCGGGTTCGCACCCTGGAGGCGTTCCTCGCCGACATCTACGGCGCCGGCCAGGTGCTCGCCGACGGGGTGGTACCGCGCCGGATCGTCGTCACCAGCGCGCATTTCCACCGCGAGGCGGCCGGGGTCAGCCCACACAACGGGGTACGCATCCACGTCGCCGGGGTCGACCTGGTCCGCGACGAGCAGGGCACCTTCCGGGTGCTGGAGGACAACGTACGGGTCCCCTCCGGGGTGAGCTACGTGATGGAGAACCGCCGGGCGATGGCGCACGTACTGCCCGAGGTCTTCGCCGCCACCAGGATCCTGCCGGTCGAGTCGTACCCGGGGCAGTTGCTGCGAGCCCTGTGCGCCGCGGCCCCGGTCGGGGTCAGCGAACCGACGGTGGTGGTACTCACCCCCGGGGTGCACAACTCCGCCTACTTCGAGCACGCCCTGCTCGCCCGGGAAATGGGCGTCGAACTGGTCGAGGGTCGGGACCTGGTCTGCGTGGGCAACGAGGTGGCCATGCGGACCACCGCGGGCGAACAACGGGTCGACGTGATCTACCGGCGGATCGACGACGAGTTCCTCGACCCGGTGCACTTCCGGGCCGACTCGGTGATCGGTGTGGCCGGGCTGCTCAACGCCGCACGAGCCGGCCGGGTCACCATCGCCAACGCGGTCGGCAACGGCGTCGCCGACGACAAGCTGCTCTACACGTACGTCCCGGAACTGATCCGCTACTACCTGGACGAGGAGCCGATCCTGCCGAACGTGGAGACCTACCGGCTGGAGGACCCCGACGTCCTCGACCACGTCCTGGAACGGCTCGACCACCTGGTGCTGAAACCGGTCGACGGCTCCGGCGGCGTGGGCATCGTCATCGGCTCCCAGGCCGGTGACGAGGAACTGGCCCAACTGGCGGAGCGGATCCGGCACGACCCACGCGGCTGGATCGCCCAGCGTGAAGTGGCCCTCTCCATGGTGCCGACCCTGGTCGGCAACCGGCTCCGGGCCCGGCACGTCGACCTGCGGCCGTTCGCGGTCAACGACGGCGAACGGGTCTCGGTGCTGCCCGGCGGGCTGACCCGGGTCGCGCTGCCGGAAGGCGCCCTGGTGGTCAACTCCAGTCAGGGCGGCGGCTCGAAGGACACCTGGGTACTCGCCGACGCGCCGGCCGCCGCGATCACCGTCACCGACCCACCGGCGCCGCCCGAGGCACCCGCGCTGGTGAACTCCCCGCCCGGGACCGCCGCCCCTCCGCCGCGCAGCCCCGATCCCGGACCCGACTCCGGACCGGTCGCCGTCCAGCAGCAACAGCAACAGCAGTCCAGCCGGCTCGACGGGCGGCTTGACCGGGGGCTCGACCGGGGGCCGTCATGCTGAGCCGGATCGCGGAGTCGCTCTACTGGATCGGCCGGTACGTCGAGCGGGCCGAGGACACCGCCCGCATCCTCGACGTACACCTGCACCGGATGCTCGCCGACCCCTGGTCCGACGAGGAGACCGCCTGCCGCTCACTGCTCGCGGTGATGGGCGTACCGCCACCGGAGCAGCCCGTCTCCGCGGCCCGGGTGGTCGGCCTGCTCGGCCTCGACGAGGGGAGCCACAGTTCGGTGGTGGGAGCGCTCGCCGCCGCCCGGGAAAACGCCCGCGGAGCCCGGGAGACCATCTCCGCCGACATGTGGGAGGGGCTCAACGCCACCTGGCACGGTCTGCCGGACGCTCGTCGGCGGGTCGAGCAGCAGGGCGTGCACGCCTTCTTCCGCTGGGTACGCGAGCGCTGCGCCGTCCTCGCCGGACTAGCCGACGCCACCATGAGTCGGGACGAGGGCTGGCTCTTCCTGGTCCTCGGCCGCAGCGTGGAGCGGGTCGACATGACCGCCCGGCTGCTCTCCACCCACGTACGGGCCGGCGGCAGCATCCCGTCCTGGCTGACCCTGCTGCGCTCGTGCGGTGCCTGGGAGACCTTCCTGCGCACCTATCGGGGCTCGCTCGACGACCGCTACGCCGCCGAGTTCCTCCTGCTCGACCGGCTCTTCCCCCGGTCGGTCTTTGCCGCGCTCTCCGCCGCCGAGGCATGCCTCGCCGAGCTGGAACCGGCCGGCGGACCGGGGCAGCCCGGCCGCGTCGGGGTCAACACCGAGGCACAGCGGATCGTCGGCCGGGCTCGAACCAACCTTGAGTTCCGGGGTGCCGACGAACTCCTGACCGACTTCCCTGCGGTGCTGGCCAGCCTGGAGCGCACCTGTTCCCAGGTGAACGAGGCGGTCTCCGGACGCTACTTCCGGCAGACTTCGGCGGTCGCCTGGGTGCCGGAGGCAGTGGCATGAACGCGACGACTCGCGCTGGCGTGAGCGCGACGATCGGGGTGCTGGCGTGAGTGCGGACAGCTGGCGGTTGAAGATCATCCATCGGACCGGTTTCAGCTACGCCGGCAAGGTCGCGTCCTCGTACAACGAGGCCCGGATGTCGCCCCGGAACGAAACCCGCCAGGCGGTGCTGGACGCCCGGGTGGAGGTGTGGCCCTCCGCCCGTACCTACCGCTACGAGGACTACTGGGGCACCTCGGTCACCGCCTTCGACGTACACAGCGCGCACGAGGCGCTTCAGGTCACCGCCGTGTCGACCGTGGAGACCCTGCCCGCCAGCGACCTGCTCCCACCCGGCGGCGGGGCGACCTGGGCCGACCTCACCCGACCGGAACACGTCGACCGGTGGCACGAACTGCTGCTGCCGACCCCGCGCACGGCGCTGGACGAGGAGTTGACCGCACTGGCCGAGATCGCCCGCGCCGGCCACTCCACCCCGCACGCGACCGCGCTCGCGCTCTGCGAGCAGATTCGCGAGGAGGTGGCGTACACGGCCGGCGCCACCGGCGTACAGACCGACGCGGTGCAGGCCTGGCGCCAGCGCAAAGGTGTCTGCCAGGACATCAGCCACCTCCTGGTGGGGCTGCTCCGCGCCGCCGGCATACCCGCCCGGTACGTCTCCGGCTACCTGCACCCGTCGCCCTCGGCCAGCATCGGCGATGCCGTCACCGGCCAGAGCCACGCCTGGGTGGAGTGGTGGGTGGGTCGCTGGACCGGGTTCGACCCCACGAACGGCATCCCGGTCGGTGAGCGGCACGTGGTGGTCGGCCGAGGACGCGAGTACGGCGACGTACCCCCGCTCAAAGGTGTCTACTCCGGCCCCGAGAACACCGGCCAGGGGGTGGACGTCACCATCACCCGCCTCCGCTGAGGTGTAAGGAAGGGCCCCTTGTTATCGGATTCGGTAGAGGAAGGGGCCCTTCCTAACGCCCCCTGCGAGGGGATTCGCGGATGCGGGAGGCGGAGCAGGCGGTGTAGCGTGCGTGGCATGCAGCGATGCGCGGTAGTGACGACGACGCCGGGATACCCCGGCGTGCCGCGCTGACGCGAATTCTCACCGTCAACCAACGGCCCCGGGGCGAACCGCTCCGGGGCTGCTTCGTGTCACCCCGGATCGGCCGCCCCGACCGGACCCGCGCCTGACACGACGCGGGCCGGGCTCAGGGCCGTACCCGAGCAAGGAGCGTGACATGGTCGACCACCGCAGGTTGGGCCGCGAACTGGAGCTGTTCCACGCCGACCCCCTCTCCGGCGCGGGCCTGCCGATCTGGCTGCCGGCCGGCGCCGCCGCCCGGCACGCAATCGAGGAGTACGTCCGGGAACTGGAGCGGCGCGCCGGCTACCAGCACGTCTACTCCCCACCGCTGGGCAAGCGGGAGCTGTTCGAACGATCAGGACATCTTCCCTACTTCGCCGAGGACATGTACCCGCCGATGCGCATCTCCGAAGACGACGAGTTCGTACTCCGGCCTGCGCTCTGCCCCCACCACTGCCTGGTCTTCGGGGCGCGGGGCCGGTCCTACCGGGAACTGCCGCTGCGCATCGGCGAACTCGGCGGAATGTACCGGTCGGAGCGCTCCGGAGTGCTCGGCGGACTCAGCCGGGTCCGCGCGATCTGGCTCAACGACGCGCACAACTTCTGCGCACTGGAACAGGTCGGCGCGGAGGTCGCCGACATACTCGCGCTGATCCGGACCGCGCACGCCGCGCTCGGCGTACGGCCAGCCGGATTCCGCCTCTCCCTGCGCGGACCGGGGGAGAAGTACGTCGGCGACGAACAGGAATGGAACCGGGCCGAGAACCTGCTCCGGGAGGCGCTCGACGCGGCCGGGCAACCGTACGTCGAGGCGGCCGGCGAGGCGGCGTTCTACGGGCCGAAAATCGACATTCAGATCCAGGACCCGGCCGGCCGGGAATCCACCATCTCCACCATCCAACTCGACTTCGACAAGGCGGCCAGGTTCGACCTCTCGTACATGGACTCCAAGGGGCAGGCCCGGCGCCCCGTGATCGTCCACCGGAGCCTGGTCGGCAGCATGGAACGGCTCTTCGCGTACCTGATCGAGGTGCACGAGGGGGCTTTCCCACTCTGGTACGCCCCCGTGCAACTGGAGGTGCTGCCGGTCGGTCCGGAGCAGCACGACGTCGCGGTGGCGTTCGCCCGGACCGCCGTCGAGGCAGGGCTCCGCGCCGAACTCGCCCCGGACGGTTCACTGGGAGCCCGGGTACGCGCGGCGGCCCGCCGCCGGGTGCCGTACGCGGCGGTGATCGGTGCCCGGGAGGCGGCCGAAGGGCAGGTGTCGTTGCGCCTGCGGGACGGGAGGTCCCTCGCCCCGATGCCCGCCGCCAGCGCGTTGGCCCTGCTCACCGAATCGGTCGCAGCCCACTCCGCCGAACTCCTGCCCGCTGTGTAAGGAAGGGCCCCTTCTTATCGTTTTCCGTTGTAGAAGGGGCCCCTCCTAACGGCGCGGCGGGGCAGTGCGGGGTGCCGGGTGGTGTGCTGGGTGCGGCAATCTTGTCAGCAACAAGATAGGGTGGTGGCGTGAACGAGGAGATTGCGGCGGGGCGGCCGTACCACCATGGGGACCTGCAACGCGCGTTGCTGGCGGCGGCGGTCGACGCCATCGGCGAGTCCGGGCCCACCGCGTTGAGCCTGCGCGATCTGGCCCGCCGCGCCGGGGTTTCGCACGCCGCGCCGACCCACCACTTCGGTGACAAGGCCGGGTTGCTCACCGTGCTCGCCACCCAGGGCTTCCACCTGCTCGCCGACGATCTGGCCCGGGTACGGAAGGAGACCGGCAGCCTGCTCGAGATCGGCGTGGGTTATGTCCGGTTCGCCTTCCAGCACCGGGCACACTTCGAGGTGATGTTCCGCCCTGAGCTGTACCGCCGGGACGACCCGCTGCTGCTCGCCGCGAAGAACCGTGCCAACGACGAGCTCCAGGCAGGTGTGGCCACCCTCGCCGAGCCGCCCGGGGAGGGGCAGGACGCCCGCCGCGCCGGACTCGCCGCCTGGTCGATCGTGCACGGCTTCGCCACGCTCTGGCTCAGCGGCGCGTTGCCCCCCGACGTCGGTGAGGATCCGGCCTCGGCCAGCCGGGTGATCATCGGCCGACTGTTCCACACGAGCTGAACAACCGCCCCGGGTACGCGTCGCGCCGACGGTCACCGCCGCGTCCGGGCGTTAACAAGGGGCCCTTCCTCTACCGAAAGCGATAACAGGGGGCCCTTCCTTACCCCTCACCAGTTGGTGGGGAGTGGCATTCCCTCGGTGTAGCCGGCGGTGCTCTGCACGCCGATCAGTGCCTTCGCGGCGAACTCCGCCAGGTTCGCCGCGCCGGTGTACGTGCAGGCGCTCCGTACCCCGGCGATGATCTCGTCGATCAGGTCCTCGACGCCGGGGCGGGACGGGTCGAGGAACATTCGCGCGCTGGAGATGCCCTCCTCGAAGACGGCCTTCCGGGCCCGGTCGAAAGGGCTGTCCTCGGCGGTACGGGCGCTGACCGCCCGCGCCGACGCCATGCCGAAGCTTTCCTTGTACCGTCGGCCACCCGGGTCGGCGTACAGGTCACCGGGGGATTCGTAGGTGCCGGCGAACCAGGTGCCGATCATGACGTTGGACGCACCCGCGGCGAGTGCCAGGGCGACGTCGCGCGGGTGACGTACGCCGCCGTCGGCCCAGACGTGCCGGCCGAGTTCGGCGGCGGCGCGGGCACAGTCGAGTACGGCCGAGAACTGGGGGCGGCCCACCCCGGTCATCATCCTGGTGGTGCACATCGCGCCGGGGCCGACGCCGACCTTGATGATGTCCGCGCCAGCCTCGACCAGGTCACGTACGCCGTCGGCGGTGACCACGTTCCCGGCGACGACCGGGACCGGCGGGCCGAGTGCCCGGACCGCCCGCAACGCCGAGAGCATCCGCTCCTGGTGGCCGTGTGCGGTGTCGACCACCAGGGTGTCCACGCCCGCGTCGAGCAGTGCCGCAGCCTTGCCGGCGACGTCGCCGTTGATCCCGATCGCGGCGGCGACCCGCAGGCGACCCTTCGGGTCCAGTGCGGGGCGGTACAGGGTGGCCCGCAGTGCGCCCTGTCGGGTGAGCACCCCGACGAGTCGTCCCTCGACGTCGACCACCGGTGCCAGTCGGCGTCGTCCCCGGGACAACAGTTCGAAGCCGGTACGCGGATCGGCCTCGGCCGGCACCGTGTGCAGTTCGGTGGACATCACGTGGCGTACCTGCGCGAACCGGTCCACGCCCTCGGTGTCGGCCTCGGTGACCACGCCGAGCGGCCGGAACTCGTCGTCGACCACCACCAGCCCGCCGTGTGAGCGTTTGGGCAGCAGGTGGATCGCGTCGCCGACGGTGTCGGTCGGGCCGAGGGTGATCGGGGTGTCGTGCACCAGGTGCCGCTGCTTCACCCAGCCGACCACCTCGGTCACCACGTCGATCGGGATGTCCTGCGGTAGCACGGTGATCGCGCCGCGCCGAGCGACCGTCTCGGCCATCCGCCTACCGGCCACCGCGGTCATGTTCGACACCACGATCGGGATCGTGGTGCCGGTGCCGTCGGTGGTCGCCAGGTCGACGTCGAGCCGGGATGCCAGGTCCGACCTGACCGGGGCCATGAAGACGTCGTTGTACGTCAGGTCGTGCGCGGGCGCCGCGCCGGAGAGATACCGCACCCGATCATCATGCCCGCGATGACGACCCGCCACTCCTGGTCAGCGGGACCCGCCAGGGTCGGCGGGTCCCGTCGGGATCTTCCTTTGCTGCGGAGGTGATCAGCGGGACGAGGAGGTGCGGGAGGACGTCAGGCGATGGTGCAGACGGCGGCACCGGCGCTGATGACCGCGCCGGGCTCGGCGGTGAGGCCCTTGATCACGCCGGCTTTGTGGGCGTACAGCGGCTGCTCCATCTTCATCGCCTCCAGGACCACCACCAGGTCGCCCTCGGCGACGGTGTCACCGTCGGCCACCGCGATCTTGACGATGGTGCCCTGCATCGGCGACGTCAACGCGTCACCACTGGCACCGGCACCGGCACCGCCCCGGGCCGCGGCACCACGGCCGGCGCCCCGACGGGCGGCCGGGCCGGGGACCGGGCTGGCGCCCGTACCGCCGCCGAAGCCGGCGGGAAGGCTGACCTCTAGCCGCTTGCCACCCACCTCGACCACGACGGTCTCGCGAGGCCCGGCGGCCTCGGCGGCCGGGGCGGTGGCGGTGAACGCCGGTACGGTGTTGTCGAACTCGGTCTCGATCCACCGGGTGTGTACGGCGAACGGCTCGGCCGTGAAGGCCGGGTCGCGGACGACCAGCCGGTGGAACGGCAGCGCGGTCGCCATCCCCTCGACGGTCATCTCGTCCAGCGCCCGGCGGGCCCGTTCCAGCGCCTCGGTCCGGGTCTCGCCAGTGATGATCACCTTGGCCAGCAACGAGTCGAAGTTGCCGCCGATCACGTCACCGCCCGAGATGCCGGTGTCGACGCGTACGCCGGGACCGGTCGGGAGCCGCAGCGCGGTCACCGTGCCGGGTGCGGGGAGGAAGTTCCGGCCGGGGTCCTCGCCGTTGATCCGGAACTCGATCGAGTGCCCGCGCGGCGTCGGATCCTGGGACAGTCGCAGCTTCTCGCCGGACGCGATCCGGAACTGTTCGCGGACCAGGTCGATGCCGGCGGTCTCCTCGGTCACCGGGTGTTCCACCTGGAGCCGGGTGTTGACCTCCAGGAAGGAGATGGTGCCGTCGACGCCGACGAGGTATTCCACCGTGCCGGCGCCGTGGTAGCCGGCCTCCCGGCAGATCGCCTTGGCGCTGGAGTGGATCTCGTCGCGCTGGGCGTCGGTGAGGAACGGCGCCGGCGCCTCCTCGACCAGCTTCTGGTGCCGACGCTGCAAGGAGCAGTCACGGGTGCCGACCACCACCACGTTGCCGTGCTGGTCGGCGAGGATCTGGGCCTCCACGTGCCGGGGGCGGTCCAGGTAGCGCTCGACGAAGCACTCGCCACGGCCGAAGGCGGCGATCGCCTCCCGGGTCGCCGACTCGAAGAGCGCCGGGATCTCCTCCATGGTCCGGGCCACCTTGAGCCCACGTCCGCCGCCGCCGAACGCCGCCTTGATCGCTACCGGCAGGCCGTGGTCGACGGCAAAGGCGATCACCTCGTCCGGGCCGCCGACCGGGTCCGGGGTGCCGGGCACCAGGGGAGCGCCGGCCCGCTGGGCGATGTGCCGGGCGGTGACCTTGTCACCGAGGTCGCGGATCGCCTGCGGAGTCGGCCCGATCCAGGTCAGGCCGGCGTCGATGACGGCGGCGGCGAAGTCCGCGTTCTCCGAGAGGAACCCGTAACCCGGGTGTACGGCGTCGGCGCCGGAGCGCTGCGCCACGTCCAGCAGCTTGTCGATCCGGAGGTACGTCTCGCCGGCCGTGTCGCCGCCGAGGGCGTACGCCTCGTCCGCGAGGGTGGCGTGCAGGGCGTCCCGGTCGGAGTCGGCGTACACCGCGACACTGCCCAGACCGGCGTCCTGGCAGGCGCGGACGACCCGGACGGCGATCTCGCCCCGGTTGGCGATGAGTACCTTGCGCACGCTCGTCCTCTCCTGGCTATCCGCGTTCCACGACGATGTCCGACGGGCCGCGCGTCACCGGCCGGCCCCTGTCCTCGTTGTCCATGGTCCGTCGTTCTCGCGCCCACCCCTGCTGGTGGGCACTGCGGGGAGTTTATCGGGCACTTTGATCAAGTTCTCCGGGCCGTCCTGTGTCCTGCGGCACCCGGTTCCCGGCCCTTCGAAGCGCGGTCGTTCCGGCTTAGTCAAATTTGTTTATTACGCTTGTCGGGTGTCAAGCACCCGAATGATGATCCTTGGTCTGGTCCGCTGGATGCAGCCTGTGCACGGTTACGACGTGCGACGTGAGCTGCTGAGCTGGAGTGCGGACGAGTGGGCCAATGTCCAGCCAGGTTCGATCTACCACGCGCTACGCAAGCTGACCGAGGAGGGGCTGCTGCGCGAGGTGGCGACCGAGCAGGTCGGCGCGCGTCCCGCTCGGACGACGTACGCGGTCACCGAGAAGGGGGAGGACGAGTTCGAGACGCTGCTGCGGGACATGTGGTGGCGCCTGCGTACGCCGGTCGACCCGTTCGCGGCGGCCTTCTCGTTCCTGCCGGCGCTGCCCCGGGAAGAGGCCACGGCGGCGCTGCGCAACCGGGCGCAGTTGCTGCGGGCGGCCCACGAGTCGATGCGGGCGTCGCTCGACTCGGACTGGGTGCGTAAGTCCAAGCCGGTGCACGTGGGCTGGATGTTCGAACTCTGGATCGCCCGCGCGGAGGCCGAGGCCGGCTGGTGTGAACGGATCGCGGAGCGGATCGAGTCCGGTGTGTCGTATCTCCCTGATGAGCTGACCGAGGCGCCAGGCTGGGAGGCGATGCGGGCGCAGACCGAGAGGCTGGCCGGGGTGGACGGCGGTGACCGGGAGGTCCCCGAGAACGAGTAATAATCAACCTTGACTAGAAAAGTTATATCGCGTTAGCCTCGGCCTCGTGTTGGGGTGGGCGCCTGCGGCGTTGGTCCCCGGGGGAGTGCGGTCGGCGGTCGCGCCGACCCGACCAACCAGGAGCAGAAAATGATCGAGACCAGAGGGCTGCGGAAGTCGTTCCGCTCTCGGCAGGGTCGACAGACCAAGACGGTCGACGCCGTGCGCGGCGTCGACCTGATGGTGCGCGAGGGGGAGATCTTCGGCTTCCTCGGCCCGAACGGTGCCGGCAAGACCACCACCCTGCGCATGCTCGCCACGCTCATCGAACCGGACGGGGGCGAAGCGATCGTGGCCGGCGCCGACCTGCGCGCCAACCCCGGCGAGGTGCGCCGCCGAATCGGCTACGTCGCCCAGGGCGGCAGCACCTGGGACGAGTCGACCGCCCGCGAGGAACTCGTCCTCCAAGCCCGGATGTACGGCATCAGCAGGGCCGAGGCCCAGCGGCGCGCGGTCGACGCCCTGGCCGCGTTCGAACTCACCGAGTACGCCGACCGCAAGTGCAAGACCTACTCCGGCGGCCAACGACGCCGGGTCGACATCGCACTCGGCATCATCCACGAGCCAAAGATCGTCTTCCTGGACGAGCCGACGACCGGTCTCGACCCGCAGAGCCGCGCCCACATGTGGGACGAGATCCGACGGCTCCGCGCCGACGGCATGACCGTCTTCATTACCACGCACTACCTCGACGAGGCCGACGCGCTCTGCGACCGGATCGCCATCATGGACCACGGCGAGATCGTCGCCGAGGGCACGCCAGCCGAACTCAAGCGCGAAATCTCCGGCGAGGTCGTGCAGGTCGGCATCGACCCGGGCGTCACCCCGAAGGCCGCCGAGGTGCTGGACACCCAGTCCTTCGTACTCAAGCTCGAAACCCTCGACGAGGGCGGGCTGCGGCTCCACGTCGACGACGGCGCCACCGCCATCCCGCAGATCCTGCGCGCGCTCGACACCGCCGGCATTCCGCTGCGCGCCATCGAACTGCACCGGCCCAGCCTCGACGACGTGTTCCTCACCAAGACCGGCCGCTCGCTGCGCGAGTCCTGAGCCCGCCCCCGCTACAGGAGACTGTGATGAAATTCGCCCGGGACACCTGGCTGATCTTCGAGCGGCAGATGCTGCTCCTCGTACGGCAACCCATCTGGGTCTTCGTCGGCGTCTTCCAGCCGGTGATGTACCTGCTGCTCTTCGCCCCCCTGCTCAAGCCCGCACTCAACGCGCCCACGCAGGCCGACGCCTACCGCATCTTCGTACCCGGCCTGCTCGTGCTGCTCGCCATCTTCGGCGGCCTGTTCCAGGGCTTCGGACTCATCGCCGAACTCCGCGCCGGGGTCATCGAACGCTCCCGGGTCACCCCGATCAGCCGGCTCGCGCTGCTGCTCGGCCGCTCACTGCGCGACGTCGTGTCGCTGATCGTCCAAGCCATCATCATCACCCTGCTCGCGCTGCTGTTCGGGCTCACCGTCTTCATCGGCGACCTGCTGCTGGCGTACCTGATGCTCGCCCTCATCGCACTGATGACCTCAGCCGTCTCGTACGGGATCGCGCTCATGGTCAAGAGCGAGGACGCCCTCGCCCCCCTGATGAACACCATCGCCCAACCGGTGCTGCTGCTCTCCGGCATCCTGCTGCCGCTCACCTTCGCCCCCGGCTGGCTCCAGGGCGTGGCCGACTGGAACCCGTTCTCCTGGGCCGTCGAGGGCACCCGTGCGCTCTTCGCGGGCGACCTCGGCAACGACCGGGTGTGGCAGGGCCTGAGCATCGTCGCCGTACTGACCGCGGCCGCCGTCACCTGGGCCGCCCGCGAATTCGCCCGCAGCGTGCGATAAGCGTTAAGGAAGGGGCCCTTGTTATCGCTTTCTGTATAGGAAGGGCCCCTTGTTAACGCCGCTCGACCGGTGCGGTCGCCGGTGGGCAGGGAGAGTCAGCGGCGCCGCGCCAGGGTCAGACCATCGGCGATCGGCAGCATCACCACGTCCACCCGGACGTCGGCCCGTACGTCCGCGTTGAACGCCACGATCGCCCGGTCGGCCTCGTTCTGTGGGGCGAGCACCCGGCCACCACGCAGGACGTTGTCCACCACGATCAGCCCGCCCGGTCGCATCCGGGGCACCAACTCGTCCCAGTAGATCGGGTAGCTGACCTTGTCCGCGTCGATGAACGCCAGGTCCAGGTACGGCTCGGTCGGCAATGACCGCAGCCCCTCGGCCGCCGGCCCGATGCGCAGCTCGATCCGGTCGTCGACCCCCGCCCGAGCCCAGTAGCGTCGCGCCACCGACGTGAACTCCGAGGAGATGTCGAAGCAGGTCAGCCGGCCGTCGGCGGGCAGACCGCGGGCGATCGCCAGCGACGACATGCCGGTGAAGGTGCCGACCTCCACCGCCTGTCGCGCGTTCACGAGCTGGGTGAGGAAGGTGAGCAGTGCCGCCTGCTCCGGCGCCACCTGCATCTGGGCGTCGTTGGGCAACGCGTCGACCGTCTCGTCGATCAACTCACGGGCGATGTCGTCCGGCGGGGAACCATGCGCGACAAGGTACGAGTGCAGTTCCTCGGTCAGCGGCACCGACTTGGTGGTCATGCCCTGACGCTAGACCAGTCTGGACCGGCAGCGGTTCAACCGGACCTGGTCAGCCCTGCCACAGGTCGGTGATCCGCACATCCAACTCGGCGAGGAGGTTGCGGAACAGCGGCAGGGAGAGCCCGACCACCGTGCCCGGATCGCCCTCCACCCGCTCGACGAAGGGACCTCCGAGACCGTCGATCGTGAAGGCGCCCGCCACCTGCAACGGCTCCCCGGTCGCCACGTACGCGGCGATCTCCTCGTCGCTGATGTCAGCGAAGTGCACCGTGGTCGAGGCAACCGCCTCGGCCCGACGGTCCGCGGCGACGTCGATCAGGCAGTGACCGCTGTGCAGCACCCCCGAGCGACCGCGCATCTGCTTCCACCGCCGGGTAGCGTCGTTGGCGTCGACCGGCTTGCCCAGGATCTCCCCGTCGAACGCCAGTACCGAGTCGCAGCCGAGCACCAGCGTCCCCGGCCCGCTGGTCGCCCGGATCCGCTCGGTGACCGCCTCCGCCTTCAGCCGCGCCAGGTCGAGGCAGAGTGTTTCGGCCCGTTCGGCGTTCGCGGTCGACTCGTCGACACCGCTGACCAGCACCTCCGGCTGGATACCGGCGGCCAGCAGGCTTTTGCGCCGGGCCGGACTGGCGGAGGCGAGTACAAAGCGCAGGGGATTCGTCGTACGCACGACGTCGTACGCTACCCTGCCCGACCCCGCAGCCAGCTCAGGTAGGGTCGGCCGGCGGTGCCCCGCCCCGGCTGGCGGCACGGCGATGCGACCGTACGACCAGCAACGCGACGACGGCCGCCAGGACCAGGAAGACAGCGAAGGTGACGAGCAGGGTGTTCGTGCTCATGCCTTCGGGAGCGTCGCCGGGCAACGCCTCGTCCGCGCTCGCCGTCGGACTCGGGCTCGCGGACGCGGTCGCACTCGGCGTCGCACTGGCCGCCAGCGCGGGTACGTCTGCCGTCAGCGCCGCCATCAGATCGAGTACGCCGTCTCCGTACTCGTCGTCGTGCCCCGGTGCCCCTTTGTCCACCGCGGTCGCGGTCAACCGGTGCACCACTTCCTCTGCCGACAGATCCGGGTACCGACTCCGAATCAGCGCAGCAGCCCCAGCCACAATCGCAGTGGATTCGGAGGTCCCGGTCCCCTTTCGGTACTTCCCACCCACGCTGGTGCTGAAGATGTCGACGCCCGGGGCAAGGATCCCCATTTTCTTGCCGGTGACAGAAATTGTGGCCCGGTCGCCGGAACGATCGGTTGCCCCGACCGCCACCACACCATCGAGGGCCGCGGGGAAGCCAATCCCATAATCGGGCGGGTTGTTGCCCGCTGCGGCGACGATTACCATGTCAGCAGCGATTGCGGATCTCACTGCGGCGCTTTGACGGGGAGAGGTGCCGCCGCCAATTGATATGCTTATAATGCGGGCTTTCTGTCGGATTGCCCACTCGATGCCTATGGCAAGGCTGTCATCGTCAGGTTCACCTGGCCCACTCGAATATCGGATCGGAAGAATTTTGGCCTTCGGGGCAATTCCAAGCGCTCCGTTAGCGCCACCTTGACCATGGGCGGCTATCAACCCAGCCATTCCGGTTCCATGGCCAACCGCATCGTCCTGTCCATCGCCTGTGCCGCCAGGGAAGGTCTCGGTGCCCGGTAGCAGGTTGTTGCGAAGATCCGCGTGGGGGTCGACGCCGGTGTCGATGACCGCGACCGTGACGCCGGCACCCTGGCTCAACCTGTGAGCCTCGGCGACTTTCAGGTACCGAAGATGCCACTGGTCATCGCGAATGCGGTCGGCCCGGGCGGGACCTGCGGGTAACACCGCGATGGCTGCCGCGCAGAGCACGGCTGTAGCCCCGCGAATCGCGCGAGGGGTCACCGAGCGAACCCGATGGCGGGACCGGGATCGATTTGGCCAGCATCTTTGGGTGCCCGTATGACAGGAGCTATGCCTTCGTTGGTCTCCCACGGGTTGTCGGGATCCCAGTGCTGAACGCTGCCTTCTTCGCCACGATGCTGGCCAGGACGGCTGCCGGGTGGCACAACGGAACGTTGACCCGCGCCGCCCATCGGGGTCGTGCCGCCTGCCACGCCTCCACCGATCATCCCGCCGACCGGGTTGATCTGTCGGGCCGGTGGAACGCCGACTCCGGGTTGCCCCACGGCTGGCACGCCGCCGATCATCCCGCCTGGCGCCATCGCCCGTGGAGTGTTCGCCACTGCGCCGACGGCTGGCTTGGTGGGACCGCCGGCTATCGGAGTGGTTCCGAGCGCCCCAGGGTAGGGGGTGCCGAATCCGCCCGGCGTGGGGGACAACGCGGGCGGGAAACCCGTCCCTATACCGGGAGCGGGGGACGGGGTAGGGGTGATCGCGGGCGGTGTGAGGGAGGGGGTTGGCACGGTGGGAGCGACAGGCGCGGCGCTACCGAGGATCGGGCCGACGGACGGCGCGGTCGGCGCCGGCACGATGTGCTGGACAGAACCCGCACCACTGGGCATCGAAGGACCCGATCCGGCGGTGATTGGCACCGGCACCACGGGTGGGATCGTCGGCGGTGACCCGCCGCCGTAGACGTCGGTGCTATCCGCATCCCGTACGGGAGGCTTTCCTCCCCGGTACGGCGGAGGCTGCCTTAGCTGGGCTTGGGCCTGGACGAGTTCGCTGCTGAGGCCGTACATGATCGAACGGGCACGGTTGTTGAGCCGGTCCAGTTCGGCCTGGGAGACCGGCGGCGTAGGGGCTGGACCAGGCGAGGGCGATGGAGTCGGTGTCGGCAAGGGCGTTGCGGACGCGCTCGGCAGTTTCCGCTCGTACGCCTCTTTTGCGGCGAGTTTGCGGACGTATTCGTCGTGGATGCTCCTGAGTTGCCGTCGGGCGTCGCTGATCGCACCGGTCGCACCGGAAAGGGCGTCACGGTTGGCGACGGCAGACTCGAACGACTGCTCGACGCTGTCGATCAGGTAGTCCAGTCGCTCGACGTACGCCCTCGACGCCGCGCTCTTCTCCGGCGGCCAGGCCTGGATCAGACCTTCCCGGTACGCCCGCAGGCGCGACAGGTGCGTGCCCGCCAGTTCGTGCGTACGCCGCCAGCCGGCCACCCGTTGCCAGTGGCCGTCGGTCTCCTGGTTCTCCAACGTCTTCCACATCTGCTTGACGTCGTAGTTGAACCAGTTGGTGCTGCCGGAGTAGTCGCCACCGGTGTCGGCGATGAGCATCAGGAGACTCCCGAGTTGTCCGTGACCGGTGCCGGGGCGGCGGTGCCAGGCTCGGGGAGTTGGGCGGCCGAGGTCTTGTCCAGCGCGGATTCGACCTCCTTCACCCGCGCCAGGGCGAATGCGTCGGCCTTGCCGTAGTTCTCGCTGACCTCCTTGGCGGCCTGGGCGAAGCCACCGGTCGCGTCCCGGTAGTGGAAGACGACGTTCGTGCTGTCCTGCTGGATCGCCCGGTGCGTCTCCAGGAACGTGAGCAGCTCGACGAATTCGGCCGCGGGGTCCGGTACGGGGGCGGTGACGTCCTCGCGCAGGTAGTCCAGGTGCGGGGCGTAGTGCTGCCGGACCTCGGCGTCGAGGTTGGCGGCGAACTCCTCCATTTTGCTGATGTCAGCTTCGATGTCGCCGTAGTCACGCAGCCAGGCTGGCGGAAGGTCCTCCTCGGGAATCGCCATGTGTCCCTCCCCAGGTGCCACGACGCCATGCCCGTACGAGGCTAGTCGGAGCGGGCCGCTCTCAGCAGCCCCGTCCGTGCGGTCAGCGGGGGAGTCCGGACCAGCGCCACGCGTCGACGCCGGTGCGGGCCGGCAGTCCGGAGGCGGAGACCGCGCCGGGGCGGGACCGACGTACCCAGGTCGAGCCGGTGTCGGGACGGCCCGGCGCGGCCGGGCGGCGCCGCAGCATGATGGCGCCCACCAGCGCGGCGAGTTCCTCGGCGGTGGGGGTGCCCCGCACCACCCGGAACGCCGGCTCCTGGTCGGGCAGGGGACGAGGGTCAGACATACGACGAGGGTACGACGGCCAACCTGGGCCGCGTCGACGGCGTACGCGCGGGTGTACGGATCGACGGTGCCGTTAGGTTGCACCGGACGACCGAGGTACGTCTCACATGGCCGCGTACGTCTCACATGAGCGTGCCGCTGGTGTGACTTTGCTCCACTCCGGGTACCGTCCACGGGATGTCCGAGGCGCCCCCCCAATTGATAGCTGACCGTTACCGGCTCGTGGAGCCGCTCGGTCAGGGAGGCATGGGGCGCGTATGGCTCGCCCGCGACGAGGTGCTGCACCGTGATGTAGCCATCAAGGAGTTGGTTCCGCCACCGGGGCTGACCATGGATGAGCGCCGCGAGATGCGGGAGCGGTCGTTGCGCGAGGCCCGTGCCATCGCCCGGCTGAACAACATCAACGTGGTCCGCATCTTCGATGTGCTGCGTACCGACGCCGACCCGTGGATCGTGATGGAATACGTCCGGTCCCGCTCGTTGCAGGACACGCTCGCCTCCGATGGTCCGGTGTCACCGGGTCGGGCCGCCGAGATCGGCCTGGGCGTGCTCGGCGCGTTGAAGGCCGCTCACAAGGCCGGTGTGATGCACCGGGACATCAAGCCGGGCAACGTGCTGCTCGGCGAGGACGGTCGGGTGGTGCTGACCGACTTCGGTCTCGCGACCGTGCCGGGCGACCCGAACGTGACGCGTACCGGGTTGGTGCTCGGCTCACCGGCGTACATCGCGCCGGAACGGGCGCGCGACGGCACGGCCGGTCCGGAGGCGGATCTCTGGTCGCTGGGCGCGACGCTGTACGCCGCCGTGGAGGGGCAGTCGCCGTACGCCCGTTCTTCGGCGATCGCGACGCTGGCCGCGCTGGCGACGGAACCGCCGCCACCGGCGAAGCGGGCCGGCCCGCTGAAGGCGGTGCTCAACGGGTTGCTGCGTAAGGATCCTGCGCAGCGCATCACCGCCGACGTGGCGGAGCGGTTGTTGCGGCGGGCCACGGACAAGCGGGCGCGTAGCGCCATTTCGCTGCTCGACGGCGTACGCCGTCCGAGTCCCTTCGGGCCGCGTGAGGCGCGGACCAGGGTGGTGCCGCTGCCGGCGCCGCGGCCGGCACCGGACCAGCCGGCCACTGCGGCGGACTCGGCCTCTTCCTCCATGTTCGCCGACTTCATCGGTACGGCGGCAGCCGGCGCCGGTGCGGTCGGCGCCGCCGGGAGCGCGCCGGACCGGGCCGCCACGGAGACGCCGGGGACCACCGGTGAGCCCACTGCCCCGGGCGCGCCCGATACGCAGGATGGGCCCGGTGCCACGGTCGAGGACGCTGGTCAGCCCCCCGCCGCGGCTGCCGAGTCGACGGGTGCCGAGTCGACGGGTGCTGAGTCGACGGAGGCGGACCGGACCGAGACACCGACCGCGTCGGTGGAGAAGACGACGAAGCTCAGTGCGCCGATCTCCCCGGCCCCGACCTCGTACGCGATCGGCGCCGCCTCGGTCGACGACGGTACGCCGGCACCGGCACCGGCACCGGCACCGGCACCGACCTCGCCGGCCCCGGTCGCCGCCGGACCGACCGGGATCGGCTCCTCGCCGAACCGTGGCCGTACGTTCGGGCGCCCGGTTGTCGCCGGAGCAGAGAACAAGGGTTCCTTCTTCACGGGACGACAGGCGTGGCTGCTCGGTGGCCTGGTCGTGCTGCTCCTGCTCGCGCTGGCGGTGGTGGTGCCACTGGCCCTGCGGGATCCGGACACGAAGTCCTCCGACCAGCCGGGCGGTCAGTCGTCCGCCCAGGCGTCGCCGACCGGCACGGGCGCTCCGGCGCCCACCACCGCACCCGCCGCGCCACCGGCCGGTGCACCGTCGAGCCCGGTGTCGGAGCCGTCCGACGTGCCGGCGTCGGAGCCGGCGATGACGCGTGGGCAGGGTCCGCTGCCTGCCGGGTGGAGTTGGCACAAGGACCCGACCGGGTTCACGGTGCCGGTGCCGACCGGTTGGAAGGTGGAACGTACCTCGACCGCGGTCAGGTTCATCGAGCCGAACAACGCCCGCCTGCTCATGATCGACCAGACGCCCAGCCCGCAGAAGGACGCGGTCGCGGACTGGACCCGGCAGGAGGAGGCGCGGACCCGTGCCGGTCGCTACCGGGACTACAAGCGGGTCCGGATTGAGAAGATCGACTACTTCCTCGAAGCCGCCGACTGGGAGTGGACGTACACCTCGGACTCCGGCAATCCGTTG
This sequence comes from Micromonospora sp. NPDC050417, assembly GCF_044458865.1. Taxonomy (NCBI): domain Bacteria; kingdom Bacillati; phylum Actinomycetota; class Actinomycetes; order Micromonosporales; family Micromonosporaceae; genus Micromonospora; species Micromonospora sp. NPDC050417. The sequence goes on along the minus strand of NZ_JBITIH010000009.1, from coordinate 65,323 downwards.
CACGTGGTCAACCGGGGTTTCGTCACCGGACCGAAGCACGGGTACGCGATCTACTGGTCGACACCGGCCGGGGCCTGGCAGGACAACCTGGACGAACTGAAGCTCATCTCGGACGGATTCCTGCCCGCCCCGAACTGATCCGCATGACCTCCTTCCCGACTGGGTACTGCTGACCCGACGACGGAAGGAGGTACGACATGAGTTTCCGACAACGCACGACAAAGCCGAGCGTGGCCCTCTGGATGCTGATCGCGGTGGGTGACATCGCACTGATCCTGGCGAGTTTCGGCGTGGTGACGCTGATCGCGCTCGCGAGCGTCGTGACCATGGCCGTCGGGGTGGTTGGCGTCTGGCGACTGATGCGTCCCACGGTGCCAGCCAGGGAAGTGGCACGGTCCCCGATGACTGCCCGGCGGAGGGCCTGAGAGCGCCCCCGCTGGGCTCCCGTACCAGCCCCACGGCGGTGTCGCGGAGCGCAACGGCAGCCGGACCGGTGATCCCCGAGCAGGGGATGACCGCTCCGGCTGCCGCTGTTCGTGGTCGGATCCGGACGGCTCAGCCGACCCGTTCGATCACCGCCCGCCGGACCACGAACTTGCCCGGCTCGCGGACCTGCTCGAACGCCGCGTTGTTGAGCAGTACACAGCTGCCGGACGGGCTGGTCACCTTGACCGTGGTGCTCTTGTTGTTGTCCAGGTTCGTGACCCGCAGGGTGGTGCCGATCGGGAACGTACCGCTGGACGCGGCGGGTGCGGCCTCTTCGTTGAACAGGGTCACCGTCGATCCCTTGCAGACGACCTCACCGTTGCCGGGGGCGCCGGCGGGAACATCGCCGCCACCGGGGTCGGCGGGCGCGGCCGGCGGGTTCGCGGGTGGGTCGGCGGGCGGGTTCGCGGGTGCGGGTGCGGCCGGCCGGTCCGCGTGTACCTGCGCGGTGCAGCCAGCGGTGACGCGGCGCTGCTGGATGAGGTCGACAACGGCCTGCCGGTTCGCGATCCGGGCCTCGGCGAGCGCGTCCGGGTTGGCCCGCTGGTCGGCGATGAAGTTCAGGTTGTTGCGCAACGCGGTGTCCAGGCCGTTGCAGTTCTCGCCCGCGTTGCCCATTCCCGTACCGACCGCCAGGGCGGTGCCGAGCAGGGCCGTCGCGGCTGCCCCGATGAGCAGCTTCCGCGCCCGGCCGGTGGTCCCGCTTCTCCTGTGCATGCACCGCTCCCTTGATCGTCGGCTGCCCGGTTGCAGCATCGTTGGGTACGGATGTCACGGCCGGACGGATCAGATCGTTTCGCTTGAATGTTCTTCATGTGCCGTAGCGCTCAGTGAACGCATGTCAACCGAGGGTTGGGTCGTTCCGTCGCCCGACAATGTCCTGGCCCAGGTGGGCTAGGCTCCCCGGCTGTGTCGATCGACGGCTTTACCGACGTCTGGAACCGGCTGTTCGACGCCCAACCGGATCCACCACCGCTACTCGTACTGCTGACCGGGCTGGTCGCGCTCGTCGTGGTGCTGACCCGGCTGCCCTGGCGGATCGGACGCAACGCCATCACGATCGCCCACGAGGGCGGTCACGCGCTGGCCGCGCTGTTGACCGGCCGACGGCTGCACGGGATCAGGCTGCACTCGGACACCTCCGGGCTGACCCTGTCGGCCGGACGCCCCTCCGGTCCCGGCATGGTCTTCACCCTGCTCGCCGGCTACGTCGCACCGTCCCTGATCGGACTCGCCGGAGCCTGGCTGCTCGGCGGCAACCGGATCACCCTGCTGCTCTGGGTCGCGGTGGTGCTGCTGCTCGCCATGCTCGTCATGATCCGCAACGCCTTCGGCGTCGTCTCGATCGTGGTCACCACCGCCGTGGTCTTCGGCGTCTCCTGGTTCGCCGGCCCACAGGTGCAGGCCGTGTTCGCGTACACCGGGGTCTGGTTCCTGTTGATCGGCGGGATCCGGCCGGTGGGCGAGTTGCAGACGCTGCGCCGTCGGGGACGGATGCCCGCCTCGGACGCTGACCAGCTCGCCGGGGTGACCTTCCTGCCGGCGATCTTCTGGGTCGGCCTGTTCGGCCTGGTCAACCTGCTCGCGTTGGGCGTCGGTACGAGCCTGCTGGCCGGCGCCCACCTGGCCGCCCTCGACCTGCCGTTCTGAGCCCGCCCGTCACCACCCCGGCTGGTCAGGGGCACAATGGGGACGTGCGGTATGTGATCATCGGTGCGGGGGCGGTCGGCGGCACCATCGGCGCGCGGCTGGCCCTGGCCGGCCATGACGTGACCATGGTGGCCCGTGGCGCCCAGTTGGAGGCGATCCGTGCCCGAGGGCTGACCCTCGCCACCCCGGAGAACGAGTGGAACGTCCCCCTGCCGGCGGTGGCCGGTGCGGACGAGTTGGAGCTGACGCCGGACACGGCGCTGGTGCTCACGGTCAAGTCCCAGGACACCCAGGCGGCGCTCGGCGAGTGGGCGGGAGCGCCGGTGACCGGCGGCGGTACGGCGGCCGAACGGCTACCGCTGCTGACCGCCCAGAACGGGGTGGCGAACGAGCGCGCCGCGCTGCGTCGCTTCGACCGGGTCTACGGGGTCTGTCTGTGGTTGCCGGCCACCTTCCTCGAACCGGGCGTGATCACCGCCGAGGGGCACCCGCATTCCGGCATGTTGCAGCTCGGCGCCTACCCGGGCGGGGCCGACGAAGGCGTACGGCAGATCGCGGACGAACTCACCAAGAGCGGGTTCGTCACCCGGGTCCGGGACGACGTGATGCGCTGGAAGTACGGCAAGCTGCTGGCCAACCTCGGTAACGGGGTGGACGCCCTCCTCGGCCGCGACGCCGACCCGGGGCTGGGTGACCTGCTGCGCGCCGAGGGGGTCGCCGCACTCGCGGCGGCCGGTATCGCACACACCTCCCGCGAAGAGGAGGCGGCCGACCGGGCGGACAACGTACAGGCACGCCCGGTTGCCGGCCGTACCCGGGCGGGAAGCTCGACCTGGCAGAGCCTGGCCCGGGGCGCGGGTTCGACCGAGACCGACTATCTCAACGGGGAGATCGTCCTGTTGGGACGCCTGCACGGGGTGCCGACTCCGGTGAACGCGGCGGTGCAGCGCGCGGTACGCCGCGCGGTGCGCGAGCGGATCCCGGCGGGCGGTTTCCCGCCGGACCAGCTCCTCGGCTGAGCGAACCACCACCGTGAGGCCCGCTCACACCAACCCGAGCGAAAGTCGGCCTCGTCAGGCAACCGACCGGCTGGTCCCGCGCGTATAGCCTCCGACGCCCAGGGGAGGTAACTGGTGCCCGACGTCGGCGGGTTCGACGAGTTCTACCGGGGAAGCCGGCAACGGCTGCTCGGCTACGTGTACCTGCTCACCGGTGATCTGTCGGAGGCACAGGACGCGGTACAGGAGGCGTACATCCGGGCCTGGCAGCGCTGGTCCACGGTGAGCGGGTACGAGGACCCGGAGTCGTGGGTACGGGTGGTCGCGGCCCGGATCGCGGTCAGCCGGTGGCGTAGCCTGCGCAGCCGCGCCCGCGCGTACCTGCGCCACGGCGCCGTGGAGAACATCACGCCGGGACCGGGCACCGAGACGGTCGACGTGGTGGCGGCGCTGCGCCGCCTGCCGGAGGAACAGCGCACCGCTCTTGCCCTCTACTACCTGGTCGGTCTACCGGTGGCCGAGGTGGCCCGGGAGACCGGCGCCCCGGTCGGCACCGTCAAGGCCCGGCTGTCCCGGGGACGGGTGGCCCTGGCGGGTTTGTTGGCCGTCGTGGAGCTGGGGGAGGCCGCTGATGCCTGAGCGTCGGGTGGAGCGGGTGCCGGACCCGGAACTGGCGATGGAGCTGACGGTCGGCCCGAGTGCCGGTCAGCCGGGCGACCCGGTGGTGGACCTGGCGGCAGAGCCGCCCCGGGACGAACTGCCGGAGTCCCTGGCGGCGTTGATGCCGGAGCCGACGGCACCGCCCGACGACGACCCGGTTCCGCCGGAACTGCTGACCGAGCAGTCCCGGATGCTCGCCGAGCAACTCGCCGCCGAGCTCGGCGGCGTGACCTGGCCGGCGCCGGAGCGGATCCGGTCGCTGGGCCGACGTCGGCGCCAGCGGGTCGCGGTGGCCGCGCCGGCGGCCGTCGTGCTGGTTTTCGCGGCGATCTGGGGCCTGGTCGGCGGTTCAGCCGGATCCGGTACGGGACCGGTGACGGTCGCCGGACCGCCCGTTGCGCCGGGTTCAGGCCCGGTCGTGGAGCGGAACCTGCCGGACCCCTCCCGCGAGCCGGTGTCGCCGGGCGGCGAGGGCTGGATCCCGGCGGTCGCGCTGCTCCAGCCGGCGGACCTGGGGCTCAACTTCCGGATCAGCTACGACACCAGCGGTTCGGTTGGTGCCGACCTCTGGCCGTTCCACCTCGCCGACTACTGCCCGGAGTACGCCCGGCTGCGCGTCGCGACGTACCGCGACTACCTGTTCAGCAGGGGCAACAGCGTCGGCGGGGACGGATCGGACGGGCGGGTGCGGATGCTCAGCCAGCAGGTGACCCGGTACGCCGACGACCCTGCCGCCCGGACGGTGGTCGACGAGGCGCGCCGGGTCGTGACCGCCTGCGCCTCGTACGAGGTTCCGCCAGCGGTGCTGACCGGTCGCGCCGCCTCCGCCGGCCCGCGACCGAACGCAGACCCCTCCGGCGGCCCGCGACCGAACGCCGACCCCTCTGCCCCGCCGTCCTCGGTCACGCCGTCGGCCTTGGCCGCCCCGTCGTCCCCGGCATCGCCCTCGTCGGCCGACCCGTCACAGCCGTCGTCCCCGGCCGAGCCGGGGGCCACCGTCTCCATGGTCGATCCCGGTGCCAGGACCGGAGGGCGGCACACGTTGCGGGTGCTCGGTGACGGGTTCGCCGGATCCCAGTCACTGCTGGTACGCCAGGAGGTGACCGCGCCCGCCGGCACGCCGGCAACGGGCGTCGGCGACGTCGGCACGGTCACCCTCTACGCCGTGGTACGGGTCGGCGACCTGGTCGCCGTGCTGGAGTCGTACGACTACGACGACGCCCGCATGCGCCAGCTCGCCACCCGGGCCGCGGCCTGGCTCTGCCCGTTCGCGAACCCGCGTTGCTGAGCGCCGGCCGCGACCCGTTCGGAACGCGGTTACAGCGGGATGTTGCCGTGCTTCTTCGGCGGCAGCGTCTCCCGCTTCGTACGGAGCATCCGTAGCGCGCGGACGATCTGGCTGCGGGTCTCGGCCGGCGCGATCACCGAGTCGACGTAACCGCGCTCGGCGGCCACGTACGGGTTCGCCAGGGTCTCCTCGTACTCGGAGACCTTCGCGGCGCGGAACGCGGCCGGGTCCTCGGCGGCGCCGAGTTCGGCGCGGTAGAGGATGTTCACCGCCCCCTGCGCGCCCATCACCGCGATCTGGGCGGTCGGCCAGGCGAAGTTCAGGTCCGCGCCGAGGTGCTTGGAACCCATCACGTCGTACGCGCCGCCGTACGCCTTGCGGGTGATCACCGTGACCTTCGGTACGGTCGCCTCGGCGTACGCGTAGATGAGTTTCGCGCCGCGTCGGATGATGCCGTCCCACTCCTGACCGGTCCCGGGGAGGAACCCGGGTACGTCCACAAAGGTCAGTACGGGGATGTTGAACGCGTCGCAGGTGCGGACGAAGCGAGCCGCCTTTTCCGAGGCGGCGATGTCCAGGGTGCCGGCGAAGTGCATGGGCTGGTTCGCGACCACACCGACCGGGCGACCCTCGACCCGACCGAAGCCGACCACGATGTTCTGGGCGAAGAGCGGGTGCACCTCAAGGAACTCGCCGTCGTCGAGGACGTGCTCGATCACCTGGTGGATGTCGTACGGCTGGTTCGCCGAGTCCGGGATCAGGGTGTCGAGTTCCCGGTCCGCGTCGGTGATTTCCAGTTCCGCCTCGGCGGCGTACGTCGGCGGCTCGTCCATGTTGTTCGCGGGCAGGTACGACAGCAGCGCCTTGACGTAGTCGATCGCGTCGTCCTCGTCGGTGGCGAGGTAGTGCGCGTTGCCGCTGCGGGTGTTGTGCGTGCGGGCCCCGCCCAGTTCCTCCATCCCCACGTCCTCGCCGGTCACCGTCTTGATCACGTCCGGTCCGGTGATGAACATGTGCGAGGTCTGGTCGACCATCACGGTGAAGTCGGTGACGGCGGGGGAGTAGACCGCGCCGCCGGCGCACGGGCCCATCACCAGTGAGATCTGTGGGATCACTCCGGAGGCGCGGACGTTACGGAAGAAGATCTCGCCGTAGAGGCCGAGGCTGACCACGCCCTCCTGGATCCGGGCGCCGCCGGAGTCGTTGATCCCCACCACCGGGCAGCCGGTCTTCATCGCCAGGTCCATCAACTTGACGATCTTCTGACCGAAGACCTCGCCGAGCGAGCCGCCGAAGACGGTGAAGTCCTGGGCGAAGACGCAGACCTGCCGGCCGTCGACCGTGCCGTAGCCGGTGACCACGCCGTCCCCGTACGGGCGGGTGCGTTCCAGCCCGAAGTTGGTGGAGCGGTGCCGGGCCAGTTCGTCCAGTTCGACGAAGGAACCGGGGTCGAGCAGCATCTCGATCCGCTCGCGGGCGGTCTTCTTGCCCCGGGCGTGCTGCTTCTCCACCGCACGGGCGGAGCCGGCGTGCACCGCCTCGTCCACCCGCCGCTGCAGGTCCGCCAGCTTGCCGGCGGTGCTGTGGATGTCGATCTCGACCTCGCTGCTGGCGCTCACGTCAGTAGTCTGCCTTTCCTCGCGACCGCGGGGGCCCGCCTCGCTCCTGCTCGCGCTCGCGGTGTCCGTGTTCCGACGGGTCGGGCGCGTACGGCATCCGCTCCGCGCGCGTGCCCAGTCCTGGATCGTAACGATGTGCCCGCCCGCCGTCGCCGCCCGCCGACGTGGGCTTGGCCTCACCGGCCCGTCCGGGGGTATCGCCCGCTGTCGCCGACGGGCGGAGACGGGCGCCGTAGGCTGGCCTGATGCCGGGCTCGCCGTACACCGATCTTGACCGCCCCCCGCTCGACGTCCGTGGGCTGCGGCGCTCGCTGGTTGTCCCGGGCGGGCTCTGGACCCGGTTGGACGTGCGCGCCGAGACCGGCTCGACCAACGCCGACGTGGTCGCGGCGGCTTCGGCGGGTGAACCGGAAGGGTTGGTGGTGGTCGCCGAGCGGCAGACCGCCGGGCGGGGCCGCCGGGGCCGGAGCTGGCAGTCGCCGGCCAGGGCCGGTATCGCGACCAGCGTCCTGCTGCGGCCGGGGGTGCCGGTCGTCGAGCGCGACTGGGCCGGTGCGCCTCCGGCGACGTACGGCTGGCTGCCGCTGCTGGCCGGGGTGGCTCTGGTCGAGGCGGTGACCCGGGTGGCGGAGTTGCCGGACTCGGTGGCGGCGGGGTTGAAGTGGCCGAACGACCTGTTGCTTGGCGCGGCGAAGGGTGCCGGCATCCTGGCCGAGGCGGTGCCGGCGGCGGTTGTCGGTGGCCCGCCGGCGATCGTGCTCGGGATCGGGCTGAACGTGACCCTGCGCGCCGACGAGTTGCCGACCAATCCGACCGGGCTGGCCGCCACCTCGTTGCGGCTGGCCGGCGCGGCCGTGGTCGACCGAGATCCGCTGCTGCGGGCCCTGCTGCGCGCACTCGCCGACTGGTACGGGCGTTGGCGTGCCGCCGGTGGCGACGTCGAGACCTCTGGCCTGCGGGCGGCCTATCTGCGGCACAGCGCGACGGTCGGCCAGTCGGTACGGGTGCTGCTGCCCGCTGGTGACGACCTGGTCGGCTCGGCGGTAACGGTGGACCCGGAGGGCCGGTTGGTGGTTTCGGCAGCCGACGGTGAGCATCGGGTAGCTGCGGGCGACGTACTGCACCTACGCGGAGAGTGACCGCGAAAATCCGGCACGGAATGCCGAACCGGTACATCGTCACTTCCGGGGAGTGTCGACCATCAGGTGACCCGCTCGGTAACCATCAGCCGCTACGGTCAGCGCGAACAATGACGTATCACAGGAGGTTCGCGTGTCTTTCCCCGAAGATGTGCTCAGCTCGGACGAGCATGTCGTGCTGCACCTGCACCCGCACTGGAAGGCCCTGATCCGGCCGGTTCTGGTGCTGGTCCTGGCGATCGCGGCGGTGGTGGCCGGTGCCGTGCTGCTGCCCGAGGGCGACGGTGGGACCATCGGCCTGTACGTGATCGCCGGTCTTGGCCTGCTGCTGGTGCTCTGGCTCAGCCTCTGGCCGTTCCTCGTCTGGCGCACCACCCACTACCTGTTCACCAACGAGCGGGTCGTGCTCCAGAAGGGCGTCTTCCACCTCGACCGCCGGGACATCCCGCTCGGCCGGGTCAACGACCACACCATGAACCAGCACTTCGTCGAGCGGTTGCTCGGCTGCGGCACGTTGACCATCGAGTCAGCGGGTGAGCGGGGACAGACGGTGCTGACCGACATTCCCCAGGTCGGCCACGTACAGACCAAGCTCTACGAGCTGGTGGAGGCCGATCACGACAAGCACTCGCTCGGTGAGGGCGAACTGCGTGAGGCGCTCGCGGACGTCCAAGAGGGCAAGCCGCTGCGCGAGAAGGCTTAGGAATCCGGGTACTGATCTGCCGGCCCGGTGCCGGTCGACGGGGTCGCGGCTGGGGCGCGTAGGACGAACCAGCCGCGGAACCTGGTCCGGAGCACTTCCTGTTCCGGCTGGTCGTCCGCGTTCAGCCGGACCATGCTCGCGCCGAGGGTGACCGTGCCGAGGCCGGGTCGGGCGGTGGAGGGCTTGCGACCGATCACGTCGAGCCGGACGGCGAGCCGGTCACCGGCCCGGACCGGTGCCAGCCAGCGCAGTTCCTCCAGTCCGGGGGAGGCGTCGGCGGCGGCGCGGGACAGCACGTGGTCGACGTACGCGCGCATGAACAGACTTACCGTGTAGAAGCCGCTGGCGATCAGCCCGCCGTGGTGGCTCGCGGCGGCGACCTCAGGGTCGACGTGGTACCACTGCGGATCGAACCGTTGCGCGAAGGCCAGCATCTCCGGCCCGTCGACCGTGGTCACGCCGAGGTCGAAGGAGCGTCCCGGGGTCAGGTCCTCGAAGAAGAGGTCGGCCTCGGTGCCGGTGCCGGACCGGGGCGACGGAACTGGCACGCCGTCCCGACGGTCGGTCGGCGACGGCATGGTCAACGGTGGCGGTGGGTCAGTGGGCGGCGGGACGGTGGGCGGCGGCGCGTAGCTCCAGGTCGGCGGCGAATTCGGCGCTCAGATCCTCTTCGACCGTCGAGAAACCGTTCGATCCGACAGTCGGGGGGCCGTCCGGGTTCGAGGTGCCCAGCGGCGTACGGTGCCCGGCCTCCTCCAGTTCCGTCACGGCCTCGGCGAGCTCGGCGACCGGGTCGAGTTCCACGATCCCGTCGGTGCCGTGATCGTGGGTGCCGGGCTTGTTCGGGGCGGGCTGGAAGACGAAGGTGCGGTACGACCAGAAGCGGAAGATGGTCGCGAGTCCCACTCCGACGGTCTTCGCCACGTTGAGGGCGAGCAGCCCGTGGATGTTCAGGCCGTACTTGGCGGCGGCGAGCACACCCAGTTCGATGGCGAGCCCGGTCGCGTTGAACAGGAAGAACAGGACGTATTCGCGCCGCATGGCCGACTTGGGCCGGTCCCGGTAGGTCCAGTACCGGTTCATCAGGTACGAGCTGATCGTCCCGACGATGGTCGCGATGACCGTTGCCTTGAGCTGCCCGTTTTGGAAAATCGTCAGCGCGAGCGCGTTGAACACCGCGTAGTTGATGACGGTGTTCACGCCACCGATGAGGCCGAACGTCACGGCCTCGCGTGCGAACTTCTGCCAACGGTCGGGGAGCTGCTGGACAAGACGCATTTGGTCACCTTAGGGCAGGGCAACGCCGAGGGGCACCGGCGGTAGGGAGGTGGGCCGCAGGTCACGCCGTCTAGTCACTCTTCGTGATCACAGGCGGTGCGTCCTGTGCGGCTGGGCCGACAAAGACGAATCGCCGATATGACCAGAATCGGAACAGAGTACCCAAAGCGGCGCCAATCAGATTCGCGGAGATGTTGTCGGCGAGCCACGACTTGAACACCCCCGGCCAGACGCTACCCAGGCCGTAGTGGCTGATCCAGAGACAGGCCAGGGCGATGGCCAGGCCGACGGTGTTGAAGAAGAAATAGAGCAGGTACTCGCGGGCCATACCGGTCCGCTCACGGTGCCGCCAGGTCCAGAACCGGTTGCCGACGAACGCGATCGTCGCCGCGACGACGGTGGAGACCGTCTTCGCGCTCAGCGTCTCCATCTCCCAGACCTGCCGGGCGACGTTGAACACCGCGAAGTCGACGCCGAAGGCGACCCCACCGACCAGTCCGAACTTGCCCAACTCGCGGATCAGGTGGCGGAACCGGTTGAGAATGGTGCGGAAAAGGCCCTGCCGGGTGCCCGAGGGAGAGGGCTGGTCGCCGGTAACGGTCGCAGACACACGTCGAGCCTACCGGGTGCGGCATCCAGGCACGCGCCGCTACCGCGAGTCGGCCGCGGCGCGCCGCGTCGCGCGTCGTACCGCTCGGGGCTGCTGTCCGGCAGTGCGTCCACTGTCACCTTACGACGACGGAGGGTGCGTTCCCATCCCCTTGGCGGGTCCCGGTTCCGCGCCGCGGCCGGGAGTCGGTCGGGACGGCGCCATTCGTCCGTACGCCGATGTGGCGCCTTCCGCAAAACGTCGCGGTACGACGCGTCCCGGCACACCCTCACCGCCCCTCCCGTGGTGCGTACGCAAAGACTTGCGTGAAACTGCGCGCGGAAGCGGGAAATTGCTCGCCTTACCGCAAAACCCCCGTATCTTGTGCAGTTCTTCACAACTGGTCTCGCTGCCCCCAACCGCCGTTCGGTTTACGCTGGTGGAAATCCCAGGCTTTCACACCGGCGGCGCATCTCCAGCCTGCCGGCCGTTGCTCCACCCCTCATATCGGTCAGCGTCGACCACAAGGAGAACTGTCATGTCTGCTCCGGCAACCATCCGGGGGCTCGATCAAGCTCCGACCTCCCACTCGAAGCTGCTCGCCTGGGTCAAAGAAGTCGCCGAGCTAACCCAGCCCGAACGTGTGGTGTGGGTGGACGGCTCCGAGGCGGAGTGGCAACGGCTCACCGACGAACTGGTGCAGGCGGGCACGCTTGTCCGGCTGAATCCGGAAAGCAAACCCAACTCTTTCTGGGCTCGTACGGATCCCTCCGATGTGGCCCGGGTGGAAGACCGCACCTACATCTGTTCGGTCGACGAGGCTGACGCCGGGCCCACCAACAACTGGATGGCGCCGGACGAGATGAAGCGGACGATGAAGGAGCTCTACCGCGGTTCGATGCGCGGTCGCACGATGTACGTCATCCCGTTCTGCATGGGCCCGTTGGAGGCGGAAGAACCCATGTACGGCGTGGAAATCACCGACAGTGCGTACGTCGTCGCGTCCATGCGCATCATGACGCGGATGGGTGCGACGGTGCTGGAGGCGATGGGAAACAAGGCATCCTTCGTGCCGGCACTGCACTCGCTCGGCGCCCCGCTCGCCCCCGGCGAGCAGGATTCGTTCTGGCCGTGCAGCGAGACCAAGTACATCTCCCACTTCCCGGAGACCCGGGAGATCTGGTCGTACGGGTCCGGTTACGGCGGTAACTCGCTGCTCGGCAAGAAGTGCTACTCGTTGCGGATCGCCAGCGTGATGGCCCGGGACGAGGGCTGGCTCGCCGAGCACATGCTGATCATGAAGGTCACCTCGCCCGAGGGGAAGGTGCACTACATCGCGGGCGCGTTCCCGTCGGCCTGTGGCAAGACGAACCTGGCCATGCTGGAGCCGACCATCCCGGGCTGGAAGGTCGAGACCGTCGGCGACGACATCGCCTGGATGCGTTTCGGAGAGGACGGCCGGCTCTACGCGGTGAACCCGGAGTTCGGCCTCTTCGGAGTGGCGCCGGGCACCGACTGGAAGACCAACCCGAACGCCATGCGGACGCTGGACCGGGGCAACTCGATCTTCACCAACGTCGGACTCACCGACGACGGTGACGTCTGGTGGGAGGGAATGGGTGACCCGCCGGCCCACCTCACCGACTGGAAGGACAACGACTGGACGCCGGAGGGCGACGCGCTGAGTTCGCACCCGAACTCCCGGTTCTGCACCCCGCTGGCCCAGTGCCCCACCCTCGCGGAGGAGTTCAACGACCCGAACGGGGTGCCGATCGACGCCATCCTCTTCGGCGGCCGTCGTAAGGACACCATTCCGTTGATCACCGAGGCCCGCGACTGGGTGCACGGCGTCTACATGGGAGCCACGCTCTCGTCGGAGACCACCGCTGCCGCGGCCGGCCAGGTCGGTGTGGTGCGTCGGGACCCGATGGCGATGCTGCCGTTCATCGGCTACCACGCCGGTGACTACTTCGGACACTGGATCGAGATGGGCAAGGGCGTCGACGGCGACGAGGCCAAGCTGCCCAGGATCTACTACGTCAACTGGTTCCGTAAGGACAAGGACGGCAACTTCCTCTGGCCGGGCTTCGGCGAGAACTCCAGGGTGATCAAGTGGATCGTCGAACGGCTGGAGGGGAGCGCGGCGGCGGTCGAGACGCCGATCGGAATGGTGCCCACGGTCGACGCGCTCGACGTGGAGGGGCTCGACCTCACCCCGGAGGACATCCGGGTCGCGCTCAAGGTCGACGTCGACGAGTGGCGCGACGAACTGCCGATGATCAACGAGTGGTTCGAGAAGTTCGGTGACAAGCTGCCGGGCGTGCTCTGGGCCGAACTCGACGCGCTGCGGGCCCGGCTGGACGCCGAGCAGCCCCGCTGACCGACCCGCAACCACCGCTGCGTCCCTGGGGCGGCGCCGACCGCCGCGCCAGGGTGGGCGGGCCAGGAGGACACGCCGCCCTCCACGCTCCACGCTGTCCGTCCCGCCGCGGAGCGGGCATCATCAGCAGCATGACGACGGCCGCCGGGAACCACTGCCCGGCGGCCGTCCGCCTCTGCGCGTCGTACTCCGGCGGGGTCGCGGCACACCGCGCCAGCCGCCCCTCCCGCCGCCCCGGCGCCGACGAGCGGATGGGATGAGGATGGACTGCTACGACGTGGCCGTGGTCGGCGCCGGGCCAGCCGGCTCGGCCGCCGCGCTCGCCGCCCGGCGGGCCGGTGCGAGCGTGCTGCTGCTGGACCGGGCCGAGTTTCCCCGGGACAAGGCGTGCGGAGACGGCATCGCCGCGCACACCCTCGACGTTCTCGCGGAGCTTGGCGTGCCGGACGTGGCGGCGGGGTTCGCGGCGGTGCCGGCGCTCCGGCTGGTCGCGCCGAGTGGGGCACAGGTCGCCCGGTCCCTGCCCCGGCCCGCGTACACGGTGCCTAGGCGGATCTTCGACGCGCGACTGGTGGAGGCGGCGGTGGCGGCCGGCGCGCGGTTACGGCGGCAGACCGTACGCCGAATCGACGCCCGCGAGGACCGGGTCGTGCTCGACGGCGCCGTGGCGGCGCGGGTGGTGGTGGGCGCCGACGGCGCCGGGTCGACCGTCCGCCGCGCGCTCGGCCACCCGAACAACCCCGACGGACACCTCGCGATCGCCATCCGGGGCTACGCACGGGCCGGCGCCGGTCCGGTCGAACAACGGATCGTCACCTCTGGCACCGGATGGCCGGCCTACGCCTGGTCGTTCCCGATCGGCGACGGGCGGGCCAACGTCGGGTACGGCGAGGTGCTGCGCGGTGCGCCGGTCAGCCGCAGCCGCCTCCTCGACGGCCTGTACACCCTCCTGCCCGACCTGGCGGTCGACACGGTCGCCGAGCTGCGCGCCCACCACCTGCCGCTCTCCACCCGCCGCCCGCCCCCCGGTCAGGGTCGGATCCTGCTCGCCGGTGACGCGCTCTCCCTGATCAACCCGTTCACCGGTGAGGGCATCTTCTACGCCGTGCTCTCCGGCGCCCTGGCCGGCGCCGCGGCGGCCCGCTCCCCGCACCACGCCGCGCAGCGGTACGCCGACACCCTGCGCCGCCGGCTCGGCCGTCATCTACGCCACAGTTCGGCGGTGGCTCGACTGGCCCGGCACCGCCGGATCGTCGACGCCGCCGTCCGCGCCGCCGGACAGGACCAGCGGGTCTTCGGGGTGATGGTCGAGTTGGGGCTCGGTGACGGGCTGCTGGACCTGCGCACGTTACGCCGGATCGGACGTGGACTCGCCGTCCACGGATAGGCGCCCCCGGCTCGCCCTGCGACTTAGGTCGCTAGTCTGCAGGGGATGACTCTGCGGGACCTGGTGTACTCAGCGTACGAACGGCGGTTGGCGGCGAAGCTCGCCGGTAAGCCCGTGCCACGCCATGTCGGCGTGATGTGCGACGGCAACCGGAGATGGGCCCGCGAGATGGGCTATGTCGACCCGAACGACGGTCACCGCGTCGGTGCAGCCAAGATCAAACACGTTCTTGAATGGTGCGACCAGGCCAACATCGGACACGTCACCCTCTATCTCCTGGCCACCGACAATCTGCGCCGGCCCGCGAGTGAACTCGACCCACTGCTCCAGATCATCGAGGACCTGGTGATCGAACTCGCCGAGGAGGGCAACCCCTGGCGACTGCGGATGGTCGGCGCACTCGATCTGTTACCGGCACAGACCGCCACCGCGCTCAAGGCGGCCGAGGAACGTACCCAGGAACGCGCCGGGGGCGCCCAGGTCAACATCGCGGTCGGGTACGGCGGCCGACGTGAGATCGCCGATGCCGTACGGTCGCTCCTCTACGAGCACGCTGCCGCTGGCGGCACCATCGAGGAACTCGCCGAGGTGCTCGACGTCGAACACATCTCCGAGCACCTCTACACCCGTGGTCAACCCGACCCCGACCTGGTCATCCGCACCAGCGGCGAGCAGCGCCTCTCCGGTTTCCTGCTCTGGCAGTCGGCCCACTCCGAGTTCTACTTCTGCGACGCCAACTGGCCCGACTTCCGCCACGTCGACTTCCTCCGCGCACTCCGCTCGTACGCCAGCCGCCAACGCCGCTACGGGGTCTAGACCGTCCCGGCCGCCAGGGGTTCGCCCCGCTCGGCGGGGGGTCGACTGCCCGAATCATCCCGGCGTTGCAGGAAACTGCACTCCCTAGTGCTCCTGGGCCGTCTCGGGTTGACTGGACTCCAGGACGCCACATCGGCCTGGTTCGTCCGTCGAACCGGTCAAATGGCCTTTTCGGGAGGGCATGAAGTGATTTCTCGACGTGCGGTGCTGCGCGGTTCCGCGAGTACAGCGGCGGCGATCGCGACCGGGATCGTGGCGGCGGGGGCGGGCGCCGCCTCGGCCAACGCCGCCTCGGCAACCCCGCGTACGGTGCCGACCACACTCGCCGCGAACCGGGGTCGGTTGGCCAGTCGTACGGTCGTGACGGCGCCGAAGCTGCCACTGACCCATCTGTCGGTGGCGTACACCGGCGAGTCGGCCGCGGTCCGACTGCGTACCGCCGCCGGCTGGGGGCAGTGGCGGGAACTGGGCGGGTGTGTCGGTGGGCGGGACGGTTCCCCGACCACCGGTTACCGTTCCAGCGTGGTGGTGGCGGCTGGCGCCATCGGCTACGAGGTGCAGGCGAAGGATGGTTCGACCGTCTCCACGGTGGAACTGAACACCGTGGACGGCCCGCTCCGGACGGTCGCCGCCCCGGTGCGCAACGCCCTTCCGCTCGCCTCGGGGGAGATGCTGCCGTTCTATCTCTCCCGGGGAACCTGGGATGCCGACGAGTCACTGCGTTTCGCCGCCGACGGCAGCGAGGTGTGGCCCGGTCAGTTCATCCCCGTACAGACTCTCACCGTGCACCACAGCGGGGTGACCGAGCACAATGGTGACCCCGACCCGGCTGCCACCGTACGCGCTGTCTACTACGACCAGTCCGTCCTGCAGGGGTGGGGGGACATCGGTTACCACCTCTTGATCGATGAGCAGGGACGGGTCTACGAGGGCCGGTACTCCGGGTCCGACGCCATCCCGGTGTACGGGTCGGCACTCGGCGCCGATCGTCGACCGCTCATGGTCAACGCGGCGCACGTCGGCGGTTTCAACGCGGGCAACGTCGGTGTCTGCCTGCTGGGCCGGTTCTCCGCCGGGCAGCCCACCGCGGCGGCGCACCGGTCGCTGGTGCTCGTCCTGGCGGCGTTGAGCGCTCTGGGGCGGCTGAACCCGACCGCCCGAACCACCTATGTCAATCCGCTGAGCGGGGTCAGCGGTGAGGTGAACGTGATCTCGGGTCACCGGGACTGGGCCAGCATCGGCGCGGACCCCACCGAGTGCCCCGGTGACGCGTTCTACCCCTACCTCGGCCGAGTGCGCAGGGAGGTTGCCGCGCTCTACCGCTGAGCGGACGAGCGCGGCCCGACTCGCCGAGCGCCGTGCAGCGGGTCAGCCGAATCGGTGCACGGCCTCGGTGAGGAAGTCGCCGAGGGCCTCGGGGGAGTCGATGGTGAGGTCGGCGGCGGTGGAGACCTCGGCGCCGGTCTCGGGGTTGGCGACGGCGACGCAGACGCCGAAGAACTCGGGGTGGGTCTCTTCCCGCGCGCGTAGGGCGGCGAAGGCCTTGATGTCGGAGACGTCGTCGCCGAAGTACCAGGCGCAGCCGGCGCCCTGGACGGCTTCGCCGATCACCATGCCCTTGTCCCGGTCGACGGGTGGCTTGATCTCGATGACCATCCGTCCGATCTGTACCCGGAGGCCGCGGCGTTCGGCCTGTTCCCGGCCCCAGGTTTCGACGGCCTGGGCAAGCTGGGGAGCGGTGCGGTAGTGCAGGGCGACGGAGAGGCGCTTGTACTCGACCAGGGCGCCGGCCGGCAGTTCGTCGCGGGCCTGCTGGGCGAGTTCGGCCATGGTCGGCACCCAGGGCAGCGCGGCCTCTTCGGTGACGGTCTCGCCGGAGCCGTGGCTGTGTTCCAGCCCGTAGAGCCCGTAGAGGTCGACGTCGGTCAGCCCGGCGAAGTGGTCGCGGAGGAACTCGACCGGTCGGGCCGACACGATGGCGACCCGCTGGACCACGCTGGCCAGCGCGTCGAGGGCCGCGAGCACCTTCGGCGCCGGCTGTACGGCGGTCGGGTCGTCGTGGACCGGTGCCAGTGTGCCGTCGAAGTCGAAGAACAACACACACTGCCCGGCCCGGTCAGTGGTGGCCTGCCAGGCTTGTTCCGCTGTCAGTGGACGGGTCGGGCGCTGATTACCCGTGTTGATCGGCCGCACGGGCGTCAGCGTACCCCGGTCGTTACCGTTCTAGATGGCGTCTGTCTGAACCTTCAGTCGTCGCCCCCGAGCATGGCTCGGCGGCTGTGTATCCGGGGCCCGATCGGCACGACCGACGGGTCGGGGTGGCTGAGCAGGTAACCCTCGACGAATCCGGTGTTGCGGTCGCCGGTGTGGCTGTCGAGTTCGTTCAGGCGGGCGATGAGGAATTCGGTGAGCGCGGTGACGCGCTCGTTGAGACGCTCGTGCAACTCCGCGACCACGGCAAGTACGGTCGCGACGCCGGTGGCGGTGAGGGCGATCATGTTCACCACGACCGGAAGCTCTGCACCATTGACCGTGCCGAGCACGACATTGGCGGTCACGCACAGTGTCACTGACACGGCCGCGACCATGACTGCCATCCATTTCAGGGTCATGGCTAGACCCCTCCTTCTGTCCCGCAGGGCTGGGTTCGGCTTTGTCCCGTCCCCCCGCCGACGACGAGCCCAAGCAGTACGAAAAGGCACGTTAGCGCGCGTATTCAGGTGCTGGTGCGGTACGCATGAGAAGCACGGCGATTCTTGCGCCATTTGAGGAACTAGCCTGCTCGTTTGCCCCCTTTTCGGACATCTACTGGCAATGTGGGCCGGTAGGCCAGATATCTGATTGTCTCCCTGATGTGAAATTTCTCCGCCTCGGAGACGTTGGGATCCACCAGTCGTCGGAGCAGCGCCTCGACGTCCGGATCCATCGGCGGAGTGGGTGGCGCGGGCCGTGTCGAGGTGGCGCGGTCCCAGCCGAGCACCCCGAAGGCGGTGGTCGGATTGAGGCCGAGCCCCTCACAGAACGCGACGACCCGCTCCGCCTCGGGGTCGCTGGCCCACTCGCCGCGTACCCACCGGTTGATGGTCTGGCGGGAGACGCCGGTCCGCCGGGAAACCTCCGTGCCGGTCCAGGCGCGGTTGGCGCGGGCGTCGTCGAGGGCCTTGCGTACGAAGGCGGCGAAGGCGATCTTGCGCCCGTGGGCACTGTCCGGCACGCGGTGACGGTACGGCCAGTCAGTCGATTCTGCCGGGGGCGGTGCCTCTGTGTGCCGTGCACGTGACAACTGGGCGGGTATTCCGGTAAACGACTTACTGCTCGTGTTGAGGGGTATCACGTGGTCAGACTAGTGGTACGCAGGTCTGGGGGTAATCAGACGAAAAGATGATACTGTCACGTACGTGGGACGATCTAACGTGTGTCACGTGCTTGAGACCATCTGTGCTCACGTGGGTCACTTCCTCGTGACAGGAGGGATTCGGTGACCGAACTTGCGACCCGTGCCCAGGCGTTCGGTCTGATCGCCGACGGGGTGGCGGCCGGACTCAGCGCCCCATGGCGCCTCTATCTGGCGCGCGGGTGCCGCTATCTCTCGCTCAATGTCGGTGACCGGGCCGAATGGAACTCGTGGCGTACGCATCTCGGGTGTCCCGAGTTGAGTGTGCGGGTGTACGACGCCGGCGGGGAGATCCGCCGGGCCTCCGTCGCCGAGGTCGTGCTCGACGGCTGCCGGATCAGCGTCGAGCTGGTCGAAGAGGTGAGCACCGACGATCTGGATCGGCTGCTCATCACGGATCCCACCCCGACCGAGTCGGAGGACTCATGAACGGGCCAGGCACACAGGTCGGAGCGGTCCGATGAGTCCCTTCTTCGCGGTCTTCCTCGTACTCCTGCTGGGCTCGTCCAGCTATGCCGCCGGCCGGCTGCACGGACAGCTCAGCTACCGGATCGGTTACCGGTTCGGTTACCGACAGGGCTACTTCGACGGTGACCGGGGGGCCTGGAACCGTCGTCGGCGTGAAGCCCAGGCCGCCATCGCCTCGGTGCTGGCGGGCCCGCCGACCGGCCCCTCCACCACCGGCCCCGACCCGTCCGTGACGGACCAGGGCACGACCTACACGGGTGCTTCTTTCGCGGGGACCGCGACCAACGGCGGACGGCATTCCACCGACGCGTACGCCGGCCGGAACGTTTAGCCGGTGACGCGGTGGGGTGAGCGGTCTCCCGCGATCACGGTGCGTCGTCCGCGGCGGACACGCACCGTCGGGATCACGTCAGACCGGTGACGGTGATCCCACCGGCCGGGGTGCGCGCAGGGGGCATGCATCCCGGCCGGTCTCCGTGCCGCCGGGCCGGGGGTCGGTCCAGACCTCCGGCCCGGCGGGCCGGATGCGCTCGGTGATCACGGACCCACCGACCCACCCGGAGCGTCGTAGCCAGGTGTAACGGGCGCCCGGGCAAGGCCGACCCCGGGTGGCGAGATGCATGCGGTATGCCCTAGCCGCGTGGGCATCCGGGAGCTAGCGTCTAGACATGGCGAGGGGTCATCCCACGCCAGCCGGACGGCCTGGAGCTTTCGCGCACTGATCCATGGGGCCCGCATCCGACCCCGTGGTTCCGGGCACCGGACGAGGCGGAACGCGGGCGGACCGGGTGCACGCCCGCCGGAGCAGCCTGTGACGACTCGCCGTACCAACTCCAGGGCCGACCAGGACCCAGGCGCGACTTCCGCGACCGG
The DNA here is from genome assembly GCF_044458865.1 of Micromonospora sp. NPDC050417. Taxonomy (NCBI): domain Bacteria; kingdom Bacillati; phylum Actinomycetota; class Actinomycetes; order Micromonosporales; family Micromonosporaceae; genus Micromonospora; species Micromonospora sp. NPDC050417. The sequence goes on along the minus strand of NZ_JBITIH010000009.1, from coordinate 45,595 downwards.
GCGTGCCAGAGGTGGACGGAGGGCCAGTGCGGCCCCGTCCGCCGGTCCGGAGCCCGCACCAGCCGGCCGTGCCTACGTGCTGGACACGTCGGTATTGCTCTCCGACCCAGCCGCTTTCCACCGGTTCGCCGAGCACGAAGTGGTGCTCCCGCTGGTGGTGATCTCCGAACTCGAAGGCAAGCGACACCATCCGGAGCTCGGCTGGTTCGCCCGCCAGGCCCTGCGCATGCTCGACGAACTGCGGATCAAGCATGGTCGGCTGGACCAGCCGGTGCTCACCAACGATCTCGGCGGCACGCTGCGGGTCGAGCTGAACCACGCCGACCACTCGGTGCTCCCGCCCGGGTTCCGCAACGAGTCCAACGACACCCGGATCCTCTCCGTCGCCCTCAACCTGGCCGCCGAGGGGCGCGAGGTCATCCTCGTCAGCAAGGACATGCCGCTGCGGGTCAAGGCCGCCTCCGTCGGCCTCACCGCGGACGAGTACCGGCACGGCCAGGCCAGCGACCCGACCTGGACCGGCATGGCCGAGTTGGAGTTGGGCGAGGAACAGATCAAGCAGCTGTACGGGGGCGAGCCGCTGGATCTCGACGAGGCGGCCGGTATGCCGTGCCACACCGGATTGGTGCTGCACTCGCCCCGGGGCTCGGCGCTCGGCCGGGTCGGGCCGGACAAGTCCGTACGGCTGGTTCGTGGCGATCGGGAGGCATTCGGGCTGCGGGGCCGCTCGGCGGAGCAGCGGATCGCCCTGGATCTCCTGTTGGACGAGTCGATCGGGATCGTCTCGTTGGGGGGTCGGGCCGGCACCGGAAAGTCCGCTCTGGCGCTCTGTGCGGGGCTGGAGGCGGTGATGGAGCGTCGTCGGCACAAGAAGGTGATCGTGTTCCGACCGCTCTACGCGGTCGGCGGCCAGGAGTTGGGTTACCTGCCCGGGTCCGAGTCGGAGAAGATGTCGCCGTGGGCGCAGGCGGTCTTCGACACCCTCGGCGCGGTGGTGCACGAGAACGTCATGGACGAGGTGCTGGCGCGCGGAATGCTGGAGGTGCTGCCGCTCACCCACATCCGTGGCCGGAGCCTGCACGACGCCTTCGTCATCGTGGACGAGGCGCAGTCGTTGGAGCGCGGGGTGCTGCTCACGGTGTTGTCCCGGGTGGGGCAGGGATCGCGGGTGGTGCTCACCCACGACGTCGCCCAGCGTGACAACCTCCGGGTCGGCCGGCATGACGGCGTCACGGCGGTGATCGAGGCTCTCAAGGGTCACCCGCTCTTCGCGCACGTGACCCTGACCCGTTCGGAGCGGTCGCCGATCGCGGAAGTAGTCACCGATCTTCTGGAGGACATCCCGCTGTAGTAGCGACTAACTGGGATATTCGACCCGGTTTGTGTCGATATTTTGAGTGGCACAAGTCACAATCGTCGTCGTTGGTTTCCCAGCCGACTCACTGTGCGCGATGGTGTGCTTCGAGCAACTCCTGCCCCACGGACATCGTCGAAGATCGGTTTCCAAGGGCAAATGGTACGGACGATCACGAGTCGTCCGTAGCGGCGGTCCAGTCGGACCGGGTGCTCGCGGCGCGGAAAGCCCGGCCCCCGCACGGGGCCGGTTCGCGCCGGTCCTTGTCCCCGACGAAGGGAACACTTCGTGAGTCGGCTGTGGAGCCGCTACGGCGTCCGGACGCTCGCGGTCTCAATGCTGCTGGTGGGTGTCGCCGGTGGCTATTTCCTGGGTGAAGACCGGGAAACCCAACAGAGCGGAATCAACGCCCAGATCGTCGCCGACGCCGAGCGTGCCGAGTTCCAATTGCTGCGTGAGCGCAACGCCGCGCACAAGCAGGCGATGGCGGCACAGGTCGCCGCCGAGCAGGAAGCCACCCGTAAGGCCGCCGAGACCGCCAAGGCTGCCGCTGAGCGGGCCCGCAAGGCCGACGCGGCGGCGGATCGGAAGAAGCGCGAGCAGCGGGCGGCCAACGCGCCGGCCAAGCCGTACGACGGTCCGATCCCGGCATCCTGCAACGAGTACAGCGGCAACCGCGCGGTCGGTTGTGCGCTCATGCTCGAAGCCGGCTTCCCGATTGCCGAGATGCCCTGCCTGGAGAAGCTCTGGACCAAGGAGAGCGGCTGGAACCCCAAGGCGAGCAATCCCTCTGGTGCGTACGGCATCCCGCAGGCCAAGCCCGGCAGCAAGATGAGCGCGTACGGCGCGGACTGGCAGAACAGTGCCGCCACCCAGATCAAGTGGGGCCTGAGCTACATCAAGGGGCGGTACAAGTCGCCCTGTGGGGCGTGGACCTACTTCCAGAACAACGGCTACTACTGAGGCTCGACCGGCAACGGAACCGAGGGGGGCGGACGAGGGTCCGTACCCCCTCGGTCTTTTTGTCCGGCGCGCGGGCCGGCGTGGCGGCGACCGGTGTGACGAGTCGGGTGGCGGTTACCCGCGATAGCTGATAGCTACTTGAAGGGTGACATTCGATTCCCGTAGCGGTGGCGACCCGTACCGGTTCGGTAGTGACGCCTTCTACTCCGCCCTCGGCCGCGCGTTCGTGGCCATGTGCGCGGTCGTGCCGGTGCTCTTCGCCATCGAGGGGTTCGACTACTGGCTGGACGCGGGGCTGGACGGCACGGCCGGGATCATCCCGCACCGGATCGACGGACTGGACGGGATCTTCTTCGCGCCCTTCCTCCACCACGGCTTCAACCACCTCTACAGCAACAGCGTGCCGTTGATCCTGCTCGGCACGTTCGTGCTGGCGGCCGGGGCCCGTCGCTTCCTCTACTCCACCCTGGTGATCATGTTCGTGAGCGGGCTGGGGGTCTGGTTCACCGGCTCGGCGAACTCGGTCGTGGTGGGAGCCAGCGGGATCATCTTCGGCTACCTGGGCCTGCTGCTCATGCGCGGCATCGTCGAGCGGAGTTGGTGGAACTTCGCGGTGGTGCTGCTGGTCGGTCTGCTCTACGGGGGGCAGTTGTTCGGAGTGCTCCCCACCGACGAGCCGATCTCCTGGCAGGGGCACCTGTTCGGGCTGATCGGAGGGCTGGTGGCGGCGATCCTGTTCCGGCGCCGGCCGCAACGCGACGCGTACTCCTCCGCCTCGACCCTCACCCTGCCCTGACGGCCCGGTCCCCGACACAGCCCGGTCCCGACACAGCCCGGCGGCGTCGACCGGCAAATCCGGCATGGGACGTGTCTTGCCTCTCCATCGTCCGTCCGCCTACGGTCGGAATCAGCAGATGTTGATCCGTGGGCGGAAGGCGACGGTGGGCACATGCGTGAGGTCGATGTCGCCATAATCGGAGCCGGCCCGACCGGTCTCTTCGCCGCCTACTACGCCGGGTTTCGGGGCCTCTCGGTGGCCGTCGTCGATGCGCTTCCCGAGCCCGGTGGCCAGGTCACCGCGATGTATCCGGAGAAGGTCATCTACGACGTGGCCGGGTTCCCGTCGATCAAGGGCCGGGACCTGGTGGCGAACCTGGTGGTCCAGGCCGCCACGTTCAACCCCGAATATCTGCTCGGCGTCCGGGCCGAGAAGCTCTCGTACCAGTCCGGGAAGCCGGTGTTGACCCTCAGCGGGGGTACCGAACTGGCCTGCGGCTCGGTGCTGATCACGGGCGGCCTCGGCAGTTTCACCCCCCGCCCGCTCCCGGCGGCGGACAGTTTCGTCGGCAACGGCATCGTCTTCTTCGTACCGCACCTGGCCGACCTGGCCGGTCAGGATGTGCTGATCATCGGCGGCGGGGACTCGGCCTTCGACTGGGCGCAGGCGCTGGCACCACTGGCGGCCTCGATCACTCTGGTGCACCGACGGGAGAAGTTCCGGGCCCACGCAGCGACCGTGGAGCGGGTCCGCAAGCTGCCCGTACGCATCGTCGTCAACGCCGAGGTGACCAAGATCCACGGTGATGGTGTGGTCACCGGCGCGGAGATCGTGGTCAAGGGTGGGAGTGCCGAGACGGTTCCGGTCGACACCGTCGTCGCCGCACTCGGCTTCACCGCCGACCTCGGACCGCTCGCCGAATGGGGACTGGACCTCGACAGGCGGCACATCCTGGTCGACAGCACGATGGCCACCAACCTGCCCCGGGTCTTCGCCGCCGGTGACATCACCGAGTACAAGGGCAAGGTCCGCCTCATCGCGACCGGCTTCGGCGAGGCGGCGACCGCCGTGAACAACGCTGCGGTGGTCATCGACCCCGCCGCCCACCTCTTCCCCGGACACTCCTCCGACGCCGGCTGACATCGCCGCCCGCCCCGCCCCGTCCCGCCGCCGTGCTCCGCCGCCTGGTTAGGAAGGGGCCCTTCCTCTACCGAAAACGATAAGAAGGGGCCCTTCCTTACCTCTTCTGGCGGGCGGCGACAAGGACGGCGGCCAGGGTGAGGACCGCGCCGAGCAGGGTGAACGGTCCCGGCCCGCTGGCGTCGCCGGGAGCGGCCACGTCGATCACCACGGCGCCGACCACCTGGCCGGCGATCGTCGCCAGACCGAGCAGGAGTACGCCGGTGAAGCGGACCAGAGCGGCGGCGATCGCGATGAACAGGATGCCGATCGGGCCGCCGAGATAGAGCCAGGGCTCGGTGGGGAGGCTGCCGGTCGGCCAACCGCGTACCGACGCGCTCACGGCGAACGCGACGAGCAGCGCCACCGTACCGACCGCGAAGTTGACCAGGGTGGCGGTCACCACGCTGCCGGAGGCTGCCCGTACCCGTCCGTTGACCGCCTGTTGCCAGGCCAGGCCCAGGCCAGCCAGGAGCGGCAGCAGGGCCAGGGCGAGTCCGGCCGGGTCGTTCGGACGGTCGCCGACGGCGAGGAAGACCGCCGGTACGGTGAGCGCCGCGCCGGCGAGCCGGGTGGCGGTGACGCGTTGCCGGCCGCCCGGACCGATACCGGCCCGGTCGACCACCAGGCTGCTCGCCGACTGGCCGGCGACCACGGCGACAGTGAAGATCGCCACGCCGAGCCGGCCGACGGTCAGTCCCTGGTTGGCCACCATGAACGCGCCGCAGGCGCCGCCAAGACACTGCCAGGGGCGCAGCGATCCGTCTCGCAGGGCGGAGCGGAACACCCCGAGGTGGCGCCGTCCGGTGGGGCTGCCGAAGGCGAGCGCGACGAGCGCGACCAGCCCGACGCTGAACGAGATCACCGCCGCGGCGATGCCGTCGTGCAGCCGTACGCCGAGTTCGCCGTTGATCCGGGACTGCACCGCGACCGCGCTGCCGGAGACGACGGCGAGGCCGACGGCTCCGGCTCGGCGTGCGGTCGGGGTGATCTTCGCGGTGGTACGCGTGTCGATCAGGCTCATTCCTGCTCGGCCAGGGGACGACCGTCGTAGTCGACGGCCGAGTAGAGGTTGAGCTTCTCCAGCCGGTGGTAGGAGTCGATCACGCGGATCGTGCCGCTCTTGGACCGCATGACGATCGACTGTGTGTACGCGCCGCCGGAGCGGTAGTTCACCCCGCGCAGCAGGTCGCCCGAGGTGACACCGGTGGCGACGAAGAAGCAGTTGTCCCCGGTGACCAGGTCGTCGGTGTGCAGCACCCGGTCGAGGTCGTGTCCGGCGGCCAGCGCCTTCGCCCGTTCGTCGGCGTCCTGGGGCCAGAGCTTCGCCTGCATCGCGCCGCCCATGCACTTCAGCGCGCAGGCGGCGATGATGCCCTCGGGGGTGCCGCCGATGCCCATCAGCACGTCGACCCCGGACTCGCCCCGGGCCGCCGCGATCGCACCGGCGATGTCGCCGTCGGAGATGAACCGGATGCCGGCGCCGGTCCGGCGAATGTCCTTGATCAGCCCTTCGTGGCGGGGTCGGTCGAGGACGCAGACGGTGACATCGGAGATGTCGGTGTCCTTCACCTCGGCGATCCGGCGCAGGTTGTCGGCCACCCCGGCGTTGATGTCGATCGCGTCCGCGTACGCCGGGCCGACCGCGATCTTCTCCATGTAGAAGACCGCGCTGGGGTCGAACATCGCGCCGCGTTCGGCGACCGCGAGTACGGCGAGCGCGTTCGGCATGCCCTTGCTCATCAGGGTGGTGCCGTCCACCGGGTCGACCGCCACGTCGACCTCGGGGCCGGTCCCGTCGCCGACGACCTCGCCGTTGAAGAGCATGGGCGCGTTGTCCTTCTCGCCCTCGCCGATCACCACGACCCCGCGCATCGGAATCGAGTTGATCAGTTTGCGCATGGCGTCGACGGCCGCGCCGTCCCCGCCCTCCTTGTCGCCTCGGCCGACCCAGCGGCCGGCGGCCATGGCCGCGGCCTCGGTCACCCGGACCAGGTCGAGAGCGAGGTTGCGGTCAAGATCCTGGGGGATGCGGGTCCTGGTGATGGTCATGGCTGGGCTCCTCCTCGCGACGGTGCGGGGTGAACCGGCAGAAGGCCAAGCCTGCCACCGGCCATGTCATTAGATCCTGACACGCTTGCGAACGTAGATCAGGTTCGGTCACGGGTGGTCCAGGTCGCAGCAGCCGGACCTGCTGTCAAACTGGGTACGTGGACTCCGCTGCGCCTGTTGACCGCGATTCGAACAACGGCACCCGAAACGACCGTACCCAGAGTCACCCTGGGCCGGGCGCCCTCGGGGCAACTGACCTCACTCCGGGTGACCGTGACCCGGCCGATTCCGGCGCTGCCGCGACGGCGGAGGTGGTCGCCGCCGCCTCCCGCTCTGAGCGGTCGCCGAAGGACATGGCCATCTCCCTGCTGGTGCTCCTGATCCCGATTGCACTGCTGGTCGGCTTCTACCGGGTATTCCTTGGCGGTGACCAGCCGACCGAGATCGATCCGGCGCCGACCGTGGCCCAGGCTCGGTCGATCAACGCCTTTCCGGTGAGCGAGCCGGTCGGTCTGGCGGACGGTTGGCAGAGCGTGACCGCCAATCTCCAGCGCCCGGAAGGGGCCGTCACCCTGCGTCTGGGGTACCTGAGCCCGAACGGCGGCGCCGTGCAGGTGGTGCAGAGCAACCTGCCGGCCGAGCGGCTGCTGCCGGCCGAGCTGACCCCCAAGGGGCAACCGCAGGGGGCGACCGAGGTCGACGGGCGGAGCTGGCAGCGCTACACCGCGCGGGCGAGCGAGAGGGCCCTGGTGCTGATGGAGCCGGGGCGGACGGTGATCGTGGTCGGTTCGGCCCGGGAGAGCGAGCTGCGGGATCTCGCCGGGGCGCTCGGCTAGCCGTTCGTACCTCGACTGACCGGTCGCCTCACCTCAACTTATGGCAGATCTTCGCGAGTTTTATGTAATACTTAAGGGTTATCTGTCAGGGATGTCCAAGCGTTAGGCTACGGCCTTCGGTCAGCGGCGCATTGACGCCGGAGACATCCTGAAGGGGATTCCACGTGAGAATTCGGCGCTCCAGCGTCACCGTTCTCGTCAGCGCAGCTTTGCTCGTCCCCGGAATCGCCGCGTGCGAGCCAGGGGGCGCCAAGCCCGCCGCGTCGCAGGGCCCCACCGCCTCCACCGACGCGAAGGCAGCCCTGCTCGCCTCCACCCTGGAGATCGCCAAGGGCAACTTCAGCTTCGCCATCTCCAGCGACAGCACCCGCGGCGAAGGTGTGGTCCACCTGCCGAGCCAGAGCGCCCGGATGAAGATGACCTTCGGTGCCGCTGGCGGCTCGCTGGCGATGGACATGATCTACATCGGGACCGACGGCTGGGCCAAGCTCGAAGGCGACGGACTGGAAGCGGTTCCCGGACTCGGACTGCTCGCCACCGGCAAGTACCACCACATCGACAAGAGCAAGATCGAGGGCCTCGCGCTGCTGGACTTCGACTTCGAGGATGTCGACCCCGCCGGAGCCGCCGCGCTCACCCAGGCCGTCGTTGACGTACGCGAGACCGCGGACGATGTCTTCAGCGGCACCATCGACCTGACCAAGGCGACCGATGCCAGCCTGGTCGGCGGCTCGATCGTGAAGGATCTCGGCCCCACCGCGGCCAAGCTGCCGTTCGAGGCGAAGGTCGACTCCCAGGGCCGGCTCACCCAGTTGACCGTCAAGGTGCCTGCGGCCGGTGCGACCGCCGCCCAGGAGCTCCAGGTCACCTACTCCGACTACGGTGCCGCCCCGGCTCCGAAGGCGCCGCCGGCCAACCAGGTCGTCGAGGCGCCGGCCGAACTGTACGAACTGCTGAAGTAGGACGACGAACCGTTCAGGCACACGCTGATCGGTTCCGGACCGATCGACGTGACGGGGTGGCCGGCGCCGTCCCCGTCACGTCGTCGCGGACGACCTCCCATGTCGTACCCTGGGCGTTCTTCCCGGCCGGGACCGCGCGCCGCTGGCACCGGAAGATCAGGCGGGTGTCCCGCCCTCCCGCGCCCGCCGGGCCGCGTCGATCCGGTCCCGGGCGCCGTCCAACCAGCGCTGGCAGATCTCGGCCAGCCGTTCGCCACGCTCCCAGAGCGCCAGAGACTCCTCCAGCGACGTCCCGCCGGTCTCCAACCGCTCGACCACCGAGGCCAGCTCGGCCCGCGCCTGCTCGTAGCTGAGCCGCTCGTCCGGTGCGGTGGTGCGCTTCTGCTCGTCAGTCATCGTGTCCCATCTCGGTACGTACGGGTCAGGCGTCCACGGTCGCGGTCAGCGCACCGTCGGCGAGACGGATCCGGAGTTGGTCGCCGGCGCCCACCTCGCCCGCCGCGCGTACCACCTGCTCGTCGGAGCGCTGCACGATGGCGTACCCGCGTTCGAGGGTGGCGGCGGGGGAGAGCGCACGGAGCCGGGCCACCGTCTGTCGCAACTCTCCGCCGGCAGTGGTCAGCCGGTGGTCGAGGCAGCGCCCGGCCCGGTCCCGCAGCGCTCCGGTCTCGGCCGTCCGCTGGTCGAGCATGGCCTCCGGGCGGGCGAGCACAGGTCGGGACCGCAGCCCGTCGAGCCGGTGCGACTCCCGGTCGACCAGTCCGCGTACGGCCCGGTCGAGCCGGTGCCGGGCCTGGCCGATCAGCCGCTGCTCCTCGGCCAGATCCGGCACGATCCGTTTCGCCGCGTCAGTGGGCGTGGAGGCGCGCAGGTCGGCGACGTAGTCCACCAGCGGCGCGTCACTCTCGTGCCCGATCGCGCTGACCACCGGCGTACGGCAGCCGAAGACGGCCCGGCAGAGCGCCTCGTCGGAGAAGGGGAGCAGATCCTCCACCCCGCCGCCGCCCCGGGCCAACACGATCACGTCCACGCTCTCGTCCGCGTCGAGTACGCGCAGCGCGTCGATGATCTGCGGCACCGCCGTCGGCCCCTGGACGGCCACGTTGATGGTCCGGAACTCCACCGCCGGCCAGCGGCGTTGGGCGTTGAGCAGCACGTCCCGTTCCGCCGCCGAGGCGCGGCCGGTGATCAGCCCGACCCGGTTCGGCAGGAACGGCGGCCGTCGCTTACGGGACCGGTCGAAGAGCCCCTCGGCGGCGAGCAGCTTCTTCAGCTTCTCCAGCCGGGCCAGCAGTTCACCGAGCCCCACCTGGCGGATCTCGTCGGCCCGCAGGCTGAGGGTGCCGCGCCCGGCGTAGAACTCGGGCTTCGCGTGTAGCACCACCCGGGCGCCCTCGGCGAGTTCGGGTGCGCCCGCGTCGAGCACGTCCCGGCTGGCGGTCACGGTGAGGCTGAGGTCGGCCGACGGGTCGCGCAGGGTGAGGAAGACCGTGGCCGCGCCCGGCCGGCGGCTGATCTGGGCGACCTGGCCGTCGACCCAGACCCAGCCAAGCTTGGCGATCCAGGCACTCACCTTCTGGCTGACCACCCGGACCGGCCACGGCTCTTCGGGGGTGCTGCGCCCGGCGGCGGCCTCGGTCATCCGGCCAGCCTACGGTGGGCCGCGCGGGGCGCCGGTCCGCCCCGCCCCACCCGTACGTGACCGACGGATGCCGCGCCGGCCCGCTGCGCCACCCACTGCGCCGGCCCGCTGCGTCACCCACTGCGCCGGCCCGCTGCCCCGGCCCGGATCGGCACGTAGACTGACCCGTGTGATCGAGGCTGAGGCGACTCCCGAGACCCGCAAGCGTGTGCTGCTGGCCAAGCCGCGTGGTTACTGTGCCGGCGTCGACCGGGCGGTGCAGACCGTCGAGGAGGCGCTCAAGCTCTACGGCGCGCCGATCTACGTGCGCAAGCAGATCGTGCACAACAAGCATGTCGTCTCGACCCTGGAGCAGCAGGGAGCGATCTTCGTAGAGGAGAACGAGGAGGTCCCCGAGGGGGCCACCGTGATCTTCTCCGCGCACGGGGTCGCACCCGAGGTGTACGAGCAGGCCAGGCAGCGGTCGCTGCGTGCGATCGACGCGACCTGCCCGTTGGTCACGAAGGTGCACCACGAGGCGCGGCGGTTCGCGGCCGACGACTACGACATCCTGCTCATCGGCCACGAGGGCCACGAGGAGGTCATCGGTACGGCCGGCGAGGCCCCCGCGCACATCCAGCTCGTCGATGGGCCGGACAGCGTCGACCAGGTGACCGTACGAGACCCGTCGAAGGTGGTCTGGCTCTCCCAGACGACGCTCTCGGTGGACGAGACGATGGAGACGGTGGCCCGACTCAAGCAGCGGCTGCCGCTGCTCCAGTCACCGCCGAGCGACGACATCTGCTACGCCACCTCGAACCGTCAGCACGTGGTCAAGCAGATCGCCGCCGACTGCGATGTGGTGATCGTGGTCGGCTCGCGCAACTCGTCGAACTCGATCCGACTGGTCGAGGTCGCCGTCGATGCGGGTGCCCGGGCCGGCTACCTGGTCGACTATGCCTCGGAGATCTCCGACGAGTGGCTGGCCGGTGCCACCACCGTCGGGTTGACCTCGGGTGCCAGCGTTCCGGACGAACTGGTCATGCAGGTCCTGGACCACCTCGCCGAGCGGGGTTTCACCGATGTGGCCGAGGTGACCACCGCCGACGAGCGGCTCACCTTCTCGCTGCCGCAGGAGTTGAAGCGCGACATGAAGGCCGCCGCCGCGGCCCGTTCCGTGCAGGCTGCCGCGCTCGCCGCCAGCGCCGGCAACGGCTGAGCGGGCACCCGGTGCCGCCCGGCGAGCACGGCACGCGGATCCCGTCCCGCCCGGGACGGGACGGGACACGTGGCCCCGTAGCAGTGCGGTGGAACGTACGGGGCGGTGCCGCCGTCGGAGGACGTATGAAGTCGATTCGGATCGGGCTCCCCGCGGTGGCGCTCTGCGTGGTTCTCGGCGCCTGCGGTGAGTCCGCGACCCCACCCTCGGTCAACCCCTCAGGAGGACCGTCGTTGTCTACCGTCAAGCCCAGTGACCCGAACGCCGAACCGCCGCTGCCGCCGGCCAACTCCACCGCCCCGGCCAGCCCGCGTCGCCCCAGCCCGGGGTGGTCGCCGAGCGGATCGGCGGCCCCGACCGGCACGCTGACCATCACCGGAGTGATCACGCAGGGGGTCGAGTCCGGCTGCTTTCTGATCGACAACTACCTACTCGTCAACGGGCCACGCGAGCAGGTGCGCGCCGGTGCCCGGGTGACCGTGACCGGGCGGCTCCAGCCCGGTCTGATGACCACCTGCCAGCAGGGCACACCCTTGGTGGTGGAGAGCGTCAAACCGGCCTGAGCGGTCGACATCACCCGATCGAAACGTGGAGCCCGCCCCCGATCGGGGACGGGCTCCACGCTTTGCCGTACCGGTGGTTAGTTGACCGAGCCGATCGTCACGACGCTGCGGCCGACGATCGCGCCCTCGTTGGTCACGACCTGGAGCTCACCGAAGAGCTGCCGGCCGGCGGGCGGTGCGCTCAGCACCGTGACCGCACCGGTGGTGCTGCCGGTGGAGCCGTTCTTCGGCAGGGTCACCCAGGCGCCCGGGGTGGAGATGTTGCCGAGCGCCGCCGAGTAGAACACGTCCCGGTAGTCGTACGCGGTGGTGCCGGCGGGTACGTCGTACCCGTCGATCTCGACCGTGTAGACGCCCGCGGCCGGGTTGACCAGCGAAACCGCTTCCTCGGAGTCCCCGTCAGCGGAACGGCCGACCTCCGCCCCGTTGCGGAAGACGAAGAGGTCCAGGTCGGCACCGGCATCGGCGGTGTTGCCGATCACGATGTCGAACCGGGTCGCACCCGCCGGAACCGTCACGTCGAAGGTCTGCACGTCGTGGTGGGCGATGGTCCGACGCTCCGACGCGGAGCTACCGAGCGAACCGCCCTGGCCGGTCACCGTCACCGGGCCGTAGGTGTTGCTCAGCGACCAGGTGACCGGGGTCGGCTGACCGGCGGTGACGCTGGGCAGTTCCACCCCGGACGGGTTCACCGCGACGCCCTGGACCCGGGCCTGGAGCGTGAACGGGTTCTCCAGCAGCGGTGACGTCCGGCGGGACTCCACCTGGATCTCCCAGACACCCGGGATCGGGTTGTGGTACGAGCGCTCGTCCGGCTTGCAGACCGCCACGTCGGAGAAGTTCGAGTAGCAGTTCAGGCTGGAGGTGCTCTCGACCGGAACGCCGTACGGGTTGTTCGCGATGAACCGGGTCTGTGAGCCGGGGGCGACCCCGGTCAGGTTGACCTGCAACGCCGGCGCTCCCTCGGGAACGGTGACGAAGAAGGACTTGGAAAGGTTGCGGTCCACCGTGCCACTGGCGGCATAGTCGAAGTTCGGCTTGGTCGGCACGTTGGAGATGACGACCGTGTTCAGGAACTCGAAGTCGACCGCCGCGGTGGCCGGGTCGTCGACCTGCATGATGGCGCTGTGTGCGCCGTATCCGGCCCGCACCTCGACGGTGAAGGTCACGGTCTTGTTCAGCGGCAGGATCAGGTTCTTCGGCGCGTTACGGAAGATGTTGTCGTTGCCGACCCAGCGCACCGTGTGCTTGATGTCCTTCTTGGCACCGGTGGTACGGGTGACCTTGACGGTGTACTTCTTGGCCACGTCCGGCCGCTGACCGCCCTCGGTCACCGCGCACCGGTTGTAGATCCCGGCGCCCTTGTCCGGCGTCACGAGGCCGTCGGAGAGCGGGGTGCAGACCGGTGCGGAAACCTCGTAGCCGCGCACCTCGAAGCCGGCGTCGAGCAGGTCCCAGGCGCCCGGCACGTTGAACCGGCCGTTGCCCTGGCCCTGCGGGCTGACCCCGTCGATCCAGGTGGCGGAGGAGTAGATCGCCCGGCGGAGCTTCGTCGGGGAGGCGTCCGTGCCGGTGGCCTTGGCCGCCGAGAGCAGCAGCGCGGCGGCCCCGGTGGCCTGCGGCGAGGACATCGAGGTGCCGTTGATCATCTGAATGCCCGGCGGAAGCGAGTAGCCGGCCTCGGCGACGGGTGCGCCCGGCTGCCACATCGGCGTGGTCGACAGAGCCGAACCCGGAGCGGTGATGCTCGGCTTGAACGCGCCGTCCTCACGCGGGCCGCGCGAGGAGAAGTTGAACAACTGGTACGGCGTACGGGTGACCGAGCCGTAGTTGGCGAGCCAGGTCTCCTGGCTGATGCCGGCGGCGACGCTGACGACATCGGTCGCGGTGGACGGGTCGCCGAGCGTGTTCACGCCGGGGCCGTCGTTGCCGGCCGAGATGAACAGCTGGACGCCGTAGTCGCGGATCAGGTCGTTGTAGAGCCGCGCGCGGGCGTTGTTGCCGTCGTTCAGCGTCGGCAGGCCACCGATCGACATGTTGACCACGTCGACGCCACGGTTGACCACCAGTTCGACCATGCCGTCGGTGAGCGCGGCGGCGGTGCAGCCACCACCCCAGGTGCAGGCGCGGGCGGAGACCAGCTTGGCGCCGGGGGCGGCGCCGTCGAAGTTGGCGTTGCCCAGCATGTCGTTGGCGGCGGTGATGCCGGCGACGTGTGAGCCGTGCTGGTCCTCGATGATGCCGATGTTGACGAAGTCGGCGACGCCGGGCAGGCCGGCGGGGGTCGTGTCGACGTCTTCGCGGTACTCGACCACGAACGGGATCTGGTCCCGTACGGCGGTGGCCGGGTTGTCGGTGCCGAAGTGCCCGATGTCGTAGCGCTCTCCGTACGGTCGCATCACCGGGTCGTCATTGAAGTTGCGGTTCTGGTTGGCGTCGACCCGGATGTCGTGGCTCACCGGGTCGTAGAGGACGCCGAAGGCGTCGGTTCTGTCGCCGTCGCGGTTGACGTCGCCGTCGGGGGCGCTGCCCGCGGTGATCGACTCCGAGAACCGGTTGATCTTGTAGGTGCCCGCCGGGGCGGTCCAGCTCGTGCCGCCGTAGTTGAAGGCCGGGCCGGTGACGTCGGTGAGCATGGCCCGCCAGGTGCCGTCACTGTCGAACAGCGGGTCGGTGGCGGTGAACCAGTCGACGATCTTGCGTTCGCCGGTGGTGGTGGTCTGGAGTGCCGGGTTGTCCAGGTCGACGCCGGAGTCCATGATGCCGATCGTCACCCCCCGCCCGTCCCACTCGGGGTGCGCCTGCTTGAAGGCGACCGCGCCGGTCTCGCTGGTCGGCATGTACGGGTTGACGGCGGGCGTGTCCGCCCCCGGCCCGCTCGCGGTGACCGCAGCCGTGGCGCCTGCCTTCACCGGCTCCGGCTTCGGCTGCTGAATCACCTCGTCCAGGTCCATCGCGGCGACGCCGGGCAGCTTGGCGGCCTCCAGCACGGCGCTGGTGGGCACGCGGGCGCGGACGTAGCCGACCGCGTCCACCTGCTTGCCGATGACGCCGCCGAGCTTCTTCAGCTCCGCCGCGACCTCCTTGGCCTTGCCTTCCTCCGTCGCCACGATCACCGTGACGGACTGTTCACGGTTGGCCTTGGCTGCGGCGAGCAGCTCGTGATCGTGGGAACCCAACGTGTCCGTGGGGGTCCCCTTGAGAACGTCGGCTTCGGTCGACGGGTTGGCGCTGGCGGTCGTGACACCACCCGTCAGTGTCATGGCGCCCGCCGCCACGACTGACGCGAGGAGGCCGGCGGAGGTGCGCCGACTCCAGGTACGGGGTTTGCTCACGTTCTCTTCCTCCAGAGAACAGGGCCCTGAGAAACAGGGCACGTGTGAGCGCATCTTTCGCGTCTGGTCGATCCCTGTCACTACCCCGGAGTCCGTTGTGACCAGCCCGTGATATTGACCGAATGGAATTCATATATTTCTATGCTAGTATTCGGCTACTCTGTGTAAGATCCAGACTGGTCGGTATCGGTCAGCTCCGGAGCCTGGAGTTGTCGGGTGGTCAGCTCGACCTGAGCCGGTGCGGCCAGCTCCTCACCAGAGACGCCAAGGTCTGCCAGCTTGCGTGCGCTCACCAGCACCCGAGACTCCAGGGAGCCCACGGCGCGGTTGTAAGCGGTCACCGCCCCACCCAGCGAACTGCCGAGCTTCGCCACGTGTTCACCCAGAGTGGACAGACGTCCGTAGAGTTCCCGGGCCAGCGTGTGCACGGCCACCGCGTTGCGGGCGAGAGCCTCCTGACGCCAGGCATACGCCACCGTACGGAGCAGGGCGACCAGGGTGGCCGGGGTGGCGAGCACGATGTTGCGGGTGAAGGCGTGCTCCATCAGAGTCGGGTCCCGCTGCAGCGCGACATCCAGGAACGGGTCGGCCGGGACGAAGAGCACCACGAACTCCGGTGTCTGCGCGAACGCCGACCAGTACGCCTTGGCCGACAGGGCATCCACGTGGGCGCGCAGGTGCCGGGCGTGGTTGTCCAGGTGCGCGTCCCGCCCGCGCTCGTCCCGTGCCTCCATCGCGGTCAGGTACGCCTCGAACGGCGCCTTCGCGTCCACCACCACCGACCGGCCGCCGTGCAGCCGGACCACCAGGTCGGGGCGGACCACCTGCTGGTCCGTGGCGGCGGTGACCTGCTCGGCGAAGTCGCAGTGCTCCAGCAGCCCGGCGGCCTCGACGATCCGGCGCAACTGGTGCTCACCCCACCGGCCCCGGACCTGCGGTGCGCGCAGCGCCGCGACGAGCTGTTTCGTCTCCGTACGCAGCTCGCCGGAGACCGCGCCCATCGACCGCACCTGCTCGCGCAGTTCGGCGTACGCGTCCACCCGGTCGCGCTCCAACTCCGCCACCCGTTGCTCGTACCGGCGCAGGGTCTCGTGTAGCGGAGCCACCGCCCGGGCCACCGCCTCCTGGGACTGCGCGGTCGCCTCGTAGGAGAGCGCCCGCATCGACTGCTCCAGCCGTCCCTCGCCGTCCCGGGTGGCCCGCAGGGTCGCGTCCAGCCGGGCGATCTCGGCGGCCGAGCGGGCGCGGGCGGCGAGCCAGCCGAGCGCACCACCGGCGCCGAGACAGACGAGCACCACGAGCACCGTCGAGACTCCCACGCCGCTGAGCATGCCAAACGCGTACGACACCGGTGTGACCTGGATCGCCGGTAAGGCGGACCGGTTGGCTGGCGGAGCTACCGTCGTACGCATGGTATGGGTCTTGGTTCTGCTGGTTCTGCTGGTCGGTGGCGTCACCTGGTGGCGGCGGGAGACCACCGCCCGGCAGGCGCGTGAGCTGGCCGACGCACGGGCTGACGCGGTGCGGTGGTACGAGCGGCTGGGCGGTCAGGTGCTGGGTCTGCGGGGCGACGAGCCGGCGGTCCGGCAGGCGCTCAGTGACGCCGGGGAGCGCTACAACGCGGCCGGTGGTCAACTGGAGCAGGCCCGCTCTGCCAAGCAGTACGAACTGGCTCGGGAGACCGCGCTGGAGGGATTGGCGTACGTCCGCGCCGCCCGGGTCGCGCTCGGCATCGACCCCGGCCCCGAGCTGCCGCCGCTGGCCGCCTCCCGGGGCGCCGGGTCGCTCACCCGGGAGCGCGAGGTCAACGTCCAGGGACAGGTGTTCCGGGCCGGGCCGCAGCCGGGCGCCGGTACGCCCTACTACTACCCGGGCGGTCGCTACCAGGGCCGACCGGTTCCCTCCGGTTGGTATTCGACCCCCTGGTGGAAGACCGGCCTGGCGGCCGGCGCCGGCGTGGTCGGCGGCATGTTGATCGCGGACGCGCTCTTCTCGCCCGCCTTCGCCGACCCGGGGTACGGCTACGACGCCGGTTACCAGGAGGGCTTCGCCGACGGGACCGACTCCGGTGACGTCGGCGCGGACGGTGACGGTGGTGCGGCCGGCGACGGCGGTGCGGGCGACGCCGATTACACCGATGTCGGTTACGACGGTGGTGGCGACTACAGCGCCGCCGACTACTCGGCGGACTCCGGCTTCGGTGGTGCCGACTCCAGCGACTGGGGCGGTGGCGGCGACTTCGGTGGCGGCGACTGGGGCGGCGGCGACTTCGGTGGCGGCGACTTCTAGCCCCACCCTCCCGGGTGGTTCGGGCTAGCCCGCCCGGCGATGGTAGGGCTGGCGGGATGGTCGGAGCGCCCCGGACCAGGCAGAGTCGGCAGGGTGAGCGCAGACACCCACACCGTGACGCCATCCCGGCCCGGATCGGCCACCAGTTGGCTTGGCAGCCTTGCGGCAGCCGCGCTGGCGGTGGCCGTGGTCACCGTGACCGCGCAGTCAATCGACCGGTTTCACTGGTGGGCCGGATTCATCCTGGTCCCCGGCGCCCTGATCGGCGCGACCGGAGGACCGTTGCTGGCCCGGGGTGGCGGCCGGGCCTTCGCCGGATATCTGGTGGCCTGTGTCGGCGGGCTGGTCTTCGCGGTCGGCGCGTTGCTGATGCTCGGCGTGATGGGCCGGGGATGGCCGTTCATGATCATCTTGCCGTCGCTGGCGGTCGCCGGCACGTACGGCTGGCACCCGGCACACCCGCTCGCCCGCGCCGCGCACCGCACGGTGGCGATGCTCGCGCTCGGCGGGGCAGCGCTCGGGATCACCTTCCTGCTGTTGCGCAACGGACGGATCGAATTCGGCCAGACCGACTGGTGGGGCGGGTTCATGATGCTGGCCGGAGTGATCGTTTTCCTGAACGCGGTGGAGCTGACCCGGCACCGGATCGCGTACCGCTTGCAGGCGATCACCCTGCTCCTCGGACCCGCCGTGATCACCTTCCTGCTCGGGCTGCGGTTCCTGCGCGGCGACTGGCCGTACTGACCCGTGGTGTCGCTGTAGTGCTGGCCGGAACCGCCGGTCAGCGGCGTGCTGACCGGCGGTTCCCGGAAGCTTCCGCGGTGCGGTGACGTGGCCGACCCCGACGTCAACTCGGGTCGAAGTCGAACTCGCCGTCCTTCGCGCCGCCGATGAAGGCGTCCCACTCGGCGCGGGTGTAGAGGATCACCTGTCCGTTTGGCTCCTTGCTGTGCCGTACGGCGATCCGCCCCGACCCGTCCGCGAGCGGCCCCGCCTCGACACAGTTGTTGCCCGCGTTGTCGCTCTTCGAGCTGATGTGCCAGGCGGCCTCGATCCCGCTCATGCCCACTCCTTCATGATCGTCGTGATCAGCTCGGCCGACTCGGTCGCGGGCAGCGCGACGGCCCGTAGTCGGTCGTATGCCTCGATGAATCGTTTGCCGGCCGACGACTCAAAGTAGAACCGCCCGCCGAGGTTTTCCTGGTAGCCCACCGAGCCGTACGGCTCGGGCAGTCGGATCGCGATGAACTGGCCCCAGCTTCCGTCCGGACGTGTCACCGTGGGCGGCAGCACCCGGACCTCGATGTTCGGACGGCGACCGACCTCGATCAGATGAGCGAGCTGATCCCGCATCGTCGATCGGCCACCGACCTGGTGGCGCAGAACCACCTCCTCCACGATCGCCGAATAGCGGGGCGGCGTCGGCCCGCTGAGCACCTGCTGTCGGGCCATCCGCCTCTCGACCCAGGGTTCGACGGCGTTGGCGGGTGCCCTGAACTGCCGGACTATCGCCTTGATGTAGGCCGGAGTCTGTAGCAGACCGGGAATGACCATGGGCGTATAGGTGCCGATCAGTTCGGCGCGGCGCTCCAACCAGGTGAGGCTGACGGCGGTCTCGTCGTAGATGGAGCCGGTCAGCTCGGTGTCGAAGATGTCGATCCGCCACGCCTCCTCCTGCTGACGGAGCAGCCGTGCCCGCACCTCCGGGTCATACACCTGATAACAGTCGAGCAGGCCGAGCACGTGGTCACGCTTGAACGGCCACTCGGCCCGCTCGAACCGGGCCAGGCCCGAACGGTCGATGCCCAGATAGCCGGCCGCGTGCTCCAGGGTCATGCCCTCTTGCAGGCGAAGCTCACGAAGTTGCTCGCCGAGCCACTGGCTGCGCAGCGTCGGCGGTCCCGGTTGACGAGTGGTGCGGGGCATGGTCCACCTTCCCAAAGAGACTCCACGGGAACACTTGCTCCAAGTCCACGGCCCGGCGAATCTCGGCCGTGGAGGGAAGCATCAGGTGGTTGCATCGGGCTCTATCCCGACGCGGGCCTCAAAGAGTGGCGGACACTCGTAAACAGCTTGTCGAAAGGTTTATCACGGATGTCATCAATGGCGCGACCCCCAATTTGTGGGCGCCCGCTCGCGGGTGTGCGGCGCCCGCCTGCGGGCGTTAGGAAGGGCCCCTTGTTATACAAAAAGCGATAACAAGGGGCCCTTCCTTACACTCAGAAGGCGGAGGCGATGACCAGTTCGGGGGCGCGGTCGGGGAGGAAGTCGAGCTTGGCGATCCGGCCGGCGGATCGCAGGTCGTCAGCGACCAGCGCCAGTTTCTCCAGCACCTCCGCCGGTCCGAGCGCCTCCGCGAGCGGCACGTCGGTACGCATGGAGAGCTTCCGGTCCGACTTGGCCCGGCGCACCTGGGTCAGCGCCGCCCCGGCGAGCCGGAGCAACTCCGGGTCCCCGTCCCGGGCCGCCTGACTCAGCTCGTGCGTGGTCGGCCAGGGCGCCTGGTGCACCGAGCCGTACCGCCACCAGGACCAGACCTCCTCGGTCACGTACGGCAGGAACGGGGCGAAGAGCCGCAACTGGGCCGAGAGTGCCGTGGCGAGCGCCGCCCGGGCCGAGTCGGCACCCGGACCGGAACCGTAGGCCCGTTCCTTCACCAACTCGATGTAGTCGTCGCAGAAGGTCCAGAAGAACGACTCGGTGGCCTGGAGGGCGGCGGTGTGGTCGTATCCGTCGAAAGCGGCGGTGGCGGTGCCGACCACCGTGCTCAGCCCGGCGAGCATGGCCCGGTCCAGCGGCTCGGTGACCTCGGCCCGCAGCGCACCCGCGGCGCCCAGCCCGAGCGCGAACTTGGAGGCGTTGAGCAGCTTGGTGGCGAGCCGCCGGCCGACCTTGATCTGCGCCGGGTCGAAGGCCAGGTCGGTGCCGGGTCGCCCGTTCGCCGCCCAGTAGCGCACGGCGTCCGCGCCGCTCGACTCCAGCAGCGACATCGGGGTGACCACGTTCCCCTTGGACTTCGACATCTTCTTCCGGTCCGGATCGAGGATCCAACCGGAGAGGACCGCGTCCCGCCACGGCAGCACGCCGTGTTCCAGGTGCGCGCGGACCACCGAGGAGAAGAGCCAGGTACGGATGATCTCCTGCCCCTGGGGGCGCAGGTCCATCGGGAAGACCCGGGAGAACAGGTCCGGATCGGTCTCCCAGCCGCCGACGATCTGCGGGCTGAGTGACGAGGTCGCCCAGGTGTCCATGACATCCGGGTCGGCGGCGAACCCGCCCGGTTGGCCGCGCTGGGTCTCGTCGAACCCGGACGGCACGTCGCTGGATGGGTCAATGGGAAGCGCGGACTCGTCCGGCGTGAGAGGGTGGTCGTAGTCCGGCTCGCCAGCGTTGTCGAGCCGGTACCAGACCGGGATCGGCACCCCGAAGAAGCGTTGCCGGCTCACCAGCCAGTCGCCGGTCAGGCCGCCCACCCAGTGCTCGTACCGGTGCCGCATGTGCGCCGGCACCCAGTTGAGGTCCGTGCCCCGGGCCAGCAGCTTTTCCCGAAGCTCGGGATCCCGGCCGCCGTTGCGCAGGTACCACTGCCGACTGGAGATGATCTCCAGTGGGCTGTCGCCCCGCTCGTAGAACTTCACCGGGTGCGTGATCGGTTTCGGCTCACCGATCAGGTCGCCCCCGGCGGCGAGCATCGCCACCAGTTCGCGGCGGGCCGCGTTCACCGTCCTGCCGGCGAGCGGCGCGTACGCCACCGGGTCCACGCCGGCGGGCGGTTCGGGCAGCAGCCGACCGGTCCGGCCGATCACCACCCGGGTCTCCAGGTGCAGGTCCCGCCACCAGGTCACGTCGCTCAGGTCGCCGAAGGTGCAGACCATGACGAGGCCGCTGCCCTTGGTCGGCTCGGCCAGCGGATGCGCGTGCACCGGCACCTCGACACCGAAGACCGGTGTCCGCGCGGTGCCGCCGACGAGATGGGCGTAGCGGTCGTCGTCCGGGTGGCAGACCAGCGCCACACACGCCGGCAGCAGCTCCGGTCGGGTCGTCTCGATCTCCACGAAACCGTCGACCACGTCGGCGTCCCCGGCGACGCCGGGGGTGGCGACCGTGAACCGGAGCCGGTGGTACGCCCCCGGTCGCTCCCGGTCCTCCAGTTCCGCCTGGGCGACCGCGGTGGCGAACCCGACGTCCCAGAGCGTCGGAGCCTCGGCCTGGTACGCCTCGCCCCGCGCCAGGTTCCGTAGGAACGCCCGCTGCGACGTCGCCTGGGCGTGCGTCCCGATCGTCGTGTACGTCAGCGACCAGTCCACCGAGAGCCCGAGCCGCCGCCAGAGCGCCTCGAAGACCAGCTCGTCCTCACCCGTCAGCAGGGTGCACAACTCGACGAAGTTGCGCCGGGAGATCGGGATCGGGTTCTTCCGTGCGTCGTCGCTGACCGGGGCGGCCGGCGGCTGCCAGTCCGGGTCGTACGGCAGGGACGGCTCACAGCGCACGCCGTACACGTTCTGCACCCGGCGCTCGGTGGGCAGGCCGTTGTCGTCCCAGCCCATCGGGTAGAAGACGGTCCGGCCGCGCATCCGCTGGAACCGGGCCACGGTGTCGGTGTGGGTGTACGAGAAGACGTGCCCCATGTGCAGCTCACCGGATACGGTCGGCGGCGGGGTGTCGATCGCGTATACGCTCGCCCGATCCTTGGACCGGTCGAACGCGTACGTGCCCTCCTCCTGCCAGCGGCGCGACCAGGTCTCCTCAAGTCCGTCCAGGGTGGGACGCTCGGGGACACCGGCGCGCGGGTTCCTCGCCGTATCCGTCATGACCCGATGTTACCGAGCCCTCGATACCGTCCGTGACCGGCAATACCGACATTCGGGATGCGTGGCCCCGCCACCGCAGTCGCCCCATCACCGAAGCCCCATCACCGAAGCCCCATCACCGAAGTCCCGCCGCCGAAGGCGTCCCACCGCTCAGCCGAAGGCGTCCCACCGCTCAGATGAGCGAATCGCGCCACTGCTGGTGCAGGGCGGCGTACCTACCGCCGTCGACGACCAGTTGGGCGGGCGGGCCGTCCTCGACGATCCGGCCGTCGGCGACGACCAGCACCCGGTCGGCGATCTCCACCGTGGAGAGCCGGTGCGCGATCACCAGCGCGGTCCGGTCGCGCAGGATCGTCCGCAGCGCCCGCTGCACCAGCCGCTCACTCGGTACGTCCAGGGACGAGGTCGCCTCGTCCAGGATCAGCACGGTCGGGTCGGCGAGGAAGGCACGCGCGAACGCGACAAGTTGACGTTGCCCGGCGGAGAGCCGTCCACCGCGTCGGTGCACGTCGGTGTCGTACCCGTCGGGGAGCGCGGCGATGAAGTCGTGCGCGCCGATCGCCCGCGCCGCCGCCTCGATCTCCGGTCGTCCGGCACCTGGCCGACCGAACCGGATGTTGTCCGCGACCGAGCCGCTGAACAGGTAATTCTCCTGGGTCACCATGACCACCGCCTGGCGCAACTCGGCGTCGGGCACCCGCCGCAGGTCGACCCCGTCCAGGCTGACCGTGCCGCTGGTCGGGTCGTAGAAGCGGGCGACCAGCTTGGCCACCGTCGACTTGCCCGCACCGGTGGCGCCGACCAGCGCGACGATCTGCCCGGCCGGGATCCGCAGGTCCAACTCGGTCAGGACCGGTGTCTCCTCCCGGTAACTGAAGGTGACCCGGTGAAACTCGACCGCCCCCCGGCCGCCACCGGCGGGCAGCCCGGTGGGGGTCGCCGGTTCGGGTACGCCGGGTCGCTCGTCGAGCACACCGGAAAGCTTCTCCAACGCGGCCGTGGCCGACTGGAGCGAGTTGTAGAACTGGCTCAGCTCCTGCATCGGTTCGAAGAAGCGCCGCAGGTAGAGCAGGAACGCGGCGAGTACGCCGATCTCGGTGGCGCCGTGCAGGACCCGCCAGCCGCCGTACGTGAGCACCACCGCCACGGCCACGTTGCCGATCAGTTTGATGCTCGGAGAGTAGGTGGCGATCAGCCGGAAGGCGCGCAGGTTCGCCCGCCGGTACTCGTCGTTCACCGAGGCGAAGATGTGCTGGTTGCGGGGCTCGCGGCGGAACGCCTGCACCGCCCGGATCCCGCCCAGCGACTCGACGAAGTGCACGATCACCAGCGCCACCGTCTCCCGGGTGCGCCGGTAGGCGAGCCCGGAGGCGCGGGCGAACCAGCGGGAGAGCACCAGCAGGAACGGGAACGCGAGCAGGGTCACCGCGGCGAGCGGCGGATCGAGCCAGAGCAGGATGCCGGCGACGGAGACGATGGAGAGCGCGGCCAGCACCAGGTCGTCGATGCCGCCGTCGACCAGTTCGGCGATGGAATCCATATCGCTGGTCAGCCGGGCGATCACCCGACCCGAGGTGTACCGCTCGTGGAAGCCGACCGAAAGTCGCAGAAAGTGCTCGTACACCCGCTGGCGTAGGTCGATCAGGACGGCCTGGCCGATCCGGGAGGAGAGGGTGAGGAAACCGCGCTTGCCCGCGTACTCGGCGGCGGTCGCGGCGCCGAACGCCACCGCCACCGCCACCAGGGGGCGGGGGTCACCCTCGCGGAGGGGGTCGATTGCCCGGTCGATGCCGAGCATCACCAGGTACGGGCCGGCCATCCCGGCCACGTTCTGCACCAGGAGCAGCACCACCGCCACCCCGATCAGTCGACGGTGCGGCCGGAGCAACCCGCCGAGCAGGGCTCGGCTGCGGCTCCGGAGCAGGGCCAGCGCGCGGGCACTGCCCCGTTCGGCGGTGGTCCGTTCGGCGTCCGGGTCGGTGGCGATGCCCCGCCATCCGGTGAGGGCGTCGGCCGGGTCCGTACCGGAGGTGGGCGCGGGTCGGGCGGTCATGAGCGGATCAGGCCGGACGAGTCCGGCTCTCCGGGGAGGCCGGCAGCGTCCGGTTTCCCAGCCCCGACGGCGGCGTCCGGTTTCCCGCCCCCGGCGGCAGCGTCCGGTTTCCCGCCCCCGACGGCGGCGTCGGCCGCCTCCGCGGCGGAGAGAACCGCGCGGTATTCGGGGACGGTGGCGAGCAGTTCGGAGTGGGTGCCCACGGCGGTGATCCGGCCGTCGGCGAGCAGCGCCACCCGGTCGGCGAGCGCCACCGTGGAAGGTCGGTGCACCACCAGCAGCGCGGTGGTGTCCCGCAGCACCCGGGCCAGTGCCGCCTCCACCAGCGCCTCGGTGTGTACGTCGAGCGCGGAGAGGGGGTCGTCGAGCACCAGCACACCTGGTTGGCCGAGCACCGCGCGGGCCAGCGCCAACCGTTGCCGCTGCCCACCGGAGAGGGAGAGGCCCTGTTCGCCGACCCGGGTCTCCAGTCCCCACGGCAGGCCGTACACAAAGTCGGCCTGGGCCACCGCGAGCGCGTCGCGGATCGCGTCGTCGTCCGCGTCCGGCCGGCCCAGGGTGAGGTTCTCCCGCACCGACATGGAGAAGAGTGTCGGCTCCTCGAACGCCACACCGACCACCCGGCGCAGCCCGGCGAGCTGGAGATCGCGGATGTCCCGCCCGTCGAGGGTGATGTGGCCGGCGTTGACGTCGTAGAGCCGGGGCACCAGTGACAGCAGGGTGGTCTTACCGGATCCGGTGGCGCCGACGATCGCCATCGTCTCGCCCGGCCGCACCGCGAGGGTGACCTCGTGGAGCACCGGTCGGGCGAGTCCGGGGTAACCGAAGGCGACGCGCTCGAACCGGAGGTCGCCGTGGACCGCGCCCCGGCGCAGCGGGACCGCGTGCGGCCGGTCCACGATGGTCGGCGCGGTGTCGAGCACCTCCTGGATCCGGTCGGCCGCGGTCACCGCCTCCTGGCCGTTGGCGATGATCCAACCGAGCGATTCGATCGGCCAGATCAGCATCAGTTGCAGCGTGACGAAGGCGACCAGTTCACCGATGGTCAGCCTGCCGTACGCCACCGCCGGTGCCCCGGCGACCAGGACCACCGCCAGGGTCAGGTTCGGGACCAGGTCGAACTCGGCTGACGTACGGGCGATCAGCCGGCCCTTGCCGGTGGCGGTGTCGTGCAGTTGCCGGGCCCGTACGGCGAACCGCTGTGCCATCTCGGGGCGCCGGCCGAACGACTTGATGGTGCGCAGCCCCTGGGTGGACTCCTCGATCAGGGTGGCGAGGTCGCCCTGTTCGTCCTGCATTCGGCGGGACGCGGCGAGGTAGGAGCGGGTGAACCGCCGGCTGACTGTGAACAGCGGCACCGCGCTCGCCGCGACCAGTAGTCCGAGGGGCCAGTAGAGGTGGATCAGGAGCCCCACCACGGCGAGGTAGGTCACGGTGTTGACGATCAGGAAGAGCAGCCCGAAGGAGAGGAACCGGCGGATCACCGACAGGTCGGTGGTGGCCCGGGAAAGGAGCTGTCCCGACTGCCACCGGTCGTGGAAACCCACGTGCAGCCGTTGCAGGTGGGCGTAGATGTCGTCGCGGATGGACGATTCGATGGCGAGCGCGGTCGACGACTGCACCCAGCGTCGGACGAAGATCAGCACCGCCTCGGCGAGCCCGAGCAGCAGCGCCAGGATGCCGAGCCGGTACAGGCCACCGGGTTCGCGGTCCGCGATCGGACCGTCCACCACCTGCCGGATGACCAGGGGCACCGCCAGACTCGCCCCGGTGGCGGCGACGGCGACGACCAGTAGCCAGCCGAGCTGACCGGCGTACGGGCGGACGTAGCGGCGTAGCCGCCACAGGTTGTGTCCGAACGGTGGGCGTGGGGGAGCCTCCGGAGTCGTCACGACCCCTGGGTTCGGGTCGGCGTGGTCCGGAAGCACCCCTGCACCGTATCGGTAAACGCCGATCCAGTAACAGTCAGCTTCCAGTCAATGGCCGCTCGTGACCGAGTAGCCACCGCTTCACGTCCAGCCCCCACCGGAACCCGCCCAGGCTGCCGTCCGTGCGCAGCACCCGGTGGCAGGGGACAAAGAGCGCGGCGGCGTTGCGGGCACAGGCCGCCGCCGCGGCGCGCACCGCCCTGGGCCGCCCCGACAGCTCCGCAAAACCGGTGTACGTCACCGGCTCACCCGGCTTGACCTGCCGCAACGTCTGCCAGGCGTGGGTCATGAACTCGCCGCCGCTGTGCTGCTCCACCGCCACTGCGTCGATCGCGGTCAGCTCACCGTCGAGGTAGGACCGGACCGCGCGGGTCACCGCCCCGAGGTCGGCGCGGGGCCGGACCGGGGCCCGCAAACTCGGGTGTACGACCGCCAGCAACGTCTCCACCTCGCTGGTCCAGCCGGCGGCGCGGACCGCCCCGTCCCGGTTGACCAGGATCGTCAACGGGCCGGCCGGGGTGTCCACCTGGGCACTGCTCAGTTCCGTCGTGCCGCCGGTGGTGCCGCTGAACAGGTCGTTCATGATGCTCTCCAGAGTCGGATCGTGGCGTAGGAACGCCAGGGGCGCCACCGGGTGGCGTAATCGGCGAGGGTTGTCGGGCTGTCGGGCAGCCCGAGCGCCGTCGCGCCGTGGCGTACGCCCAGATCGGTGGGAAGGAAGACGTCCGGGTCGCCGACCGCGCGCAGCAGCACGTACGCGGCGGTCCACGGGCCGATCCCGGGCAGCCCGGTCAGTTGGGCGGTGAGCCGCTCCCGGTCAGCCCCCGGATCGAGGTTCAGCGTGCCGTCGGCGACCGCCCGCGCCACCGTACGGATCGTCTCGCGGCGGGCGGCCGGCATGCCGTACGCCCCGTCCGGCAGGGCCAGCAGCTCCGCCGGCGACGGGAACGCCCGCAGCGGCGACTCGGCGCCGGGAGCGCTGGCCGACGGCTCGTCGATGATCGTCGCCGGTTGGTCGAGCACCGCCGCGGGTCGGTCGAGCGCTGCCGCCGGGCCGGGGACGGCGGCGACCAGGCGGCCCAGTACGGTCCGGGCCCCGGCCACCGAGACCTGTTGGCCGACGATCGCCCGGACGGCCATCTCGAAGCCGTCGACCGCGCGCGGCACCCGTACCCCGGGTTCCTTGCCGATCGTGGCGGTGAGCGTCGGGTCGGCGGCGAGCGTGCCGTCCACCGCCTCCGGGTCGGCGTCCAGGTCGAGCAGTCGGCGGCAGCGGGCCACCGCTGGCGCCAGGTCGCGTACGTCGCTCAGGCGCAGCGTCGCCGCGACGTACCCGAGGCGCGGGGTCAGGGTCACCTCCGCCGGCCCGTGCGGCAGCCGCAGCGCCCGGGTGTACGACCCGTCGCCGACCCGTTCGACCGAGGGCAGGGCGCGCAGGGAGAGGAAGTCGAGCAGGGCGTCCACGTGCAGCGGGGCCCGGTACGCGAGCCGTAGCGACACCGTGCCCGCCCCGGTCCCGGCCTGTTGGTGGTGGGCCTTCGCCCGCAGTACCGAGGGCACCGCCGCGTACACCTCGCGGATGGTGTCGTTGAACTGCCGTACGCTGCCGAACCCGGCGGCGAACGCGATCTCCGCCAGCCCCAGTGTGGTCGTCTCGATCAGGATCCGGGCGGTCTGTGCGCGCTGGGCCCGGGCCAACGCGAGCGGCCCGGCGCCGACCTGGGCGGTCAGCATCCGGTGCAGGTGCCGTTCGGTGTAGCCGAGGCGGGCGGCCAGACCCGGCACCCCGTCCCGGTCGACCACCCCGTCCGCGATCAGTCGCATCGCCCGCCCGACCACGTCCGCCCGGACGTCCCACTCGGGCGAGCCCGGTGCCGCGTCCGGCCGGCATCGCCGGCAGGCCCGCAGTCCGCCCCGCTGGGCGGCTGCGGCGGACGGGTAGAACGTGACATTTTCCCGTTTTGGGGTTACCGCCGGGCAGGACGGCCGGCAGTAGATCCCGGTGGTCCGCACGCCGGTGTAGAACCAGCCGTCGAACCGCTGGTCACGGCTGTCGACCGCCCGGTAGCACCGCTCGAAGTCCAACTCCACCCACCGATACTCCCTCTCTCCCGCCTCCCCCACTGGCGGAATTCGGACCTCACCGTAAGGAAGGGCCCCTTGTTATCGCTTTCTGTATAGGAAGGGCCCCTTGCTAACCGTTCTCGGCGGCGGGGCCGGCGGGGAGGCGGTGGGCGCGCTGGGTGGGGGTACGACGGGCTTGCGTATGCTGGTTTGTCGTGGCTATCTCGCTAGGCATCGTCGGCCTGCCCAACGTCGGCAAGAGCACGCTCTTCAACGCACTCACCAAGAACGACGTGCTGGCCGCGAACTACCCGTTCGCCACCATCGAACCCAACACGGGCGTGGTCGGGCTGCCGGACGAGCGGCTGGACAAGCTCGCCGAGATCCATGGGTCACAGAAGATCATTCCTGCGCCGGTGACCTTCGTCGACATCGCCGGACTGGTCCGGGGGGCATCCAAGGGTCAGGGACGCGGAAACGCGTTCCTCGCCAACATCCGTGACGCGGCGGCGATCTGCCAGGTGGTCCGGGCCTTCTCCGACCCGAACGTGGTGCACGTCGACGGCAAGGTCTCGCCGGCCGACGACATCGAGACGATCAACACTGAGCTGATCCTGGCCGACCTGCAGACGCTGGAGAAGGCGCTGCCCCGGCTGGAGAAGGAAGCCAAGCTCCGTAAGGACCGGGCGGCCGTGGTCGAGGCCGCCAAGAAGGCGATCGAGCTGCTCAACACCGGCGTCACCCTGTACGCGGGCGGCACCCGCGCCGGGATCGAGGTCGCCGAGTTGCGTGAGCTGCACCTGCTCACCACCAAGCCGTTCCTGTACGTCTTCAACGTCGACGAGGCCGAACTGGGCAACGCCGACTTCCTGGACGAGCTGCGCCAGCTGGTGGCACCCGCCGAGGCGGTGTTCATGGACGCCAAGGTCGAGTCGGAGCTGATCGACCTACCGCCGGAGGAGGCCCGTGAGCTGCTGGAGTCGATCGGCCAGCCGGAGCCGGGGCTGGACCAGCTGATCCGGGTCGGCTTCCGTACCCTCGGGTTGCAGACGTACCTGACGGCGGGGCCGAAGGAGGCGCGGGCCTGGACCGTCCCGGTCGGGGCGACCGCACCCGAGGCGGCCGGGGTGATCCACACGGACTTCCAGCGCGGCTTCATCAAGGCCGAGATCGTCTCGTACGAGGATCTGGTTGCCGCCGGTTCGATGGCGGCGGCGAAGGCGGCCGGCCGGGTCCGGCTGGAGGGCAAGGACTACGTCATGCAGGACGGCGACGTGGTCGAGTTCCGTTTCAACGTCTGAGTCGAATCGGGTGCCGGGGCGCTACGAGATGTAGTGCAGGATCACGTTGTGTACGTGGTGACTCTTCTGGTCGCCCCGGAACTCGACCTCGTACGTGTGAGTGCCGACATGGATGGCGATCGCGCCGGTGGAGAAGAACGACCCGCCCCAGGACTTGTTGCTCACCACGCTCACGCTGGTGATCTTCGAGTACGGGATGCTGGTGATCGCGAACTTCTTACCCACGAAGGACTTGTCCTGGATGATCACCCGCCGGTCCGTCAGACCGATGAAGCCGGTGCCGGTGCCGATCGCGTCGTAGACCGCGATCACCCGCTCGCCGTCGAGTAGGCCGCTCTGGATCTGCTGGAACTGCTCCCGACGGTCGTACGTGACGTTGTTGGCCATGTGGCCGAGGGTAGGAGCGGCGCGCCACCACGGCACCGGGGGAGGATGGCGCCAGGATCTCCGCCGGGGACACGGTTCGGGTGGCGGACAGGGGGTAACCCCGGAAATGTTCTCGTTCCGGCACCCCGGTCGTCGGCGCCCGCCCGGGTTGCCGGCCGACCCCGCCACGAGACGGGTCGACGAGATCCTCGCCAGGTGGGCCGACGCGAGCCGGACCAAGGTGCGTGACCGGGTCCGGCAGATCGAGATCAACCTGATGATCGCCGTCCAGGCCGGGGTGGCGGCGGCGCTCTCCTGGGGGATCGCGCACGAGGTCCTGAACACGCCGCAACCGGTGTTCGCTCCCGCTGCCGCCGTGGGCACCATCGCCTCGTCGACCGGGCAGCGGCTGCACCGTACCGTCGCCCTGATCGCGGGGGTTGCGGTGGGCATCGGTGTCGGCGACGGGTTGATGCTGATCGCCGGCCGGGGGCCGTGGCAGTTGGGGGTGATCGTCACGCTCGCGGTGATCGGGGCGATCCTGATCAGCGGCCGGGGCGTGCTGTTGGCTCAGGCGGGCGGTACGGCGGTGCTGATCGCGGCCCTGTCGCCCACGGTGGGTGAGCTGGAGTATCCGAGGTTCGTGGACGCCCTCATCGGTGGCGGGGTCGGCCTGGTGGTGGTCCTGCTGCTCCTGCCGTTCAATCCACGCCGGATCGTGCAACGCGCCGCGAGCTACCCGATCGAGGAACTCGCTCGACAGTTGAGCCTGACCGCGCAGGCGATGAGGGCCCGTGACCCTGCCGCCATCGGGCGGGCGGTGGACGGTTTCGGGGCCATCGAGTCGGACCTGGTGAACCTCAAGGCGGCGGTGGAGGGGGCGAAGGAGGTGGTGCAGTTCGCGCCCGCCCGCTGGCACCGCCGTCAGACGCTGGCATTGTTCACCCAGGGGGCCGAGCACATGGACAATGCGGTCTGGAGCAGTCGCGGCCTGGCCCGTCGGGCGGTCAGCCTGGTCGCGGACGGGGAACCCCTTCCGGACTGCCTGCCGGTCGCGGTCGACCGCCTCGCTGACGCGGTCCGGCTGTTGCATGACGAGTTTCGGCACGGCCGGGTGCCGGACGAGGCGCGCAGGCGGGTGCTGCGGGCGGTGCATGACGCCAGTCAGGGCTACGACCATGGGGTCGCCCTTTCCGGTGCGGCGGTGGTGGCGCAGGTCAGGTCCGCTGCCACCGACCTGTTGCAGGCAACCGGGGTGGATCGGGAGGACGCCAACAAGCTTGTCCGTGAGGCGGCGCGCACCACCGCCACGCCGACCTGAGGGCGGTACGGGCGGTCAGTCGGCGCTGGTGACGGAGCGGTAGACGTCTTCGATCCGGGCGGCGAGGGTGACCACGTTCTCGGTGATCGTGTCCTCGTCCGGCGCGCCGATCTTGATTTGGGTGTGCCCGTCGAGACGCCGGAGCTCTGGACGTACGCGTACCGCGTCTGCGACGATCTTGACGCGTTCGGTCAGCGCGGCATGCTGGGTATCGTCGAGGATGAGGGTGCGCTTGAGCTGTCGCCCCTCCCGTATCCAGCCGGGCAAGAGGGTGAGCGCGTCGGTCAGATAGTCACGCTGGGATCGACTGCGCCATAGAGCACGCTTCACGATACCTCCCGAGCGTCGTTGCCGGCTTGTGGCCAAATCGTCGCTATCCCGTGTCCTAGTCGGTGCCCCCTAGTCTGTCGTTGGCCGGCTGGTGTGTCCACGTCCACAGTTCCGTGTTCTTTTGCCCTACGGTCGGGCTACGGCACCCGAACCGCCGATTGATCTGGCACCGTTGATGCCCGTGCAGACCGAACGGGCGAGTGGGGACGAGAGTGCCGGTTACAGCAGTGAGTCAACTGATTACGCAAAGCGAATGAGCAGGGTAATTGTTGGTGCGGCCATCATCGAAGACGGACGGGTGCTGGGTTGCGCCAGGGCCAAGCCGCCGGAGGTGGCCGGCAAGTGGGAGTTTCCGGGCGGCAAAGTCGAATCCGGCGAAACTGAAATCGACGCGCTCATCCGGGAATGTATGGAGGAGTTGGCCGTCCGGATCGAGGTCGGCGAGCGCGTCGGGGTGGACGTACCGCTCGCCCACGGCCGGGCGGTGCTTCGGGTCTACCAGGCCTGCCTCGTCGGTGGTGACCAGCCACAACGGCTGGAGCACGCGGAGCTGCGCTGGCTCACGGCGGACGAACTCGGTTCGGTGGCCTGGCTGCCCGCAGACGAGCCGATCGTGGCCGCCCTGCGGCCTTTGCTCTGACGCACTCTGACGCACTCTGACGCCTCTGAGGCACTTTGAGGCCCTGGGGGAAATGCGGCGTCAGGCGCGACAACAGGGGCAGACGACGCTCTCGGCCCGGAAAATGGCCTAGAACGGTGATCGTGCCCGAATGGGAGTTGTGCCCGGAATACCACCGAAGGCTCGGCGGCCACTGCCGCCGAGCCTTCAGTACACCTACGGGCTGAATACGCCCCGGGATCAGTCTTTCTGGTCCGGGTGGGCGTAGTTCAGGTGGTCAGCCGGAAGCGGAAAGGACACGTCGTCGCCGAACGGCGACGGCGCGGCCGGCCGGTCGAAGGTGAACTCGCTGAGCGGCATCTTGCCCCGCTCGTCCACCACCGGACTGGTGGGGTGCGGCACCTGACGGTGCCAGTTCACCCCGCGTTGCGCCTGCTCCTCGGCGGCCACGTCACCTGACGCACCACCGTGGGAGTGCGCCTCATGGACGCCGGACGGATCGGTGCGGGCACCGTTCTCGTCGCCGTCGTTCTGACCCCGTCGGAAGATCTTGCTACCAAGCCACACAAGAGGATCGTACCTGCGGTCGACGACGCGTTCCTTCATCGGGATGATCGCGTTGTCAGTGATCTTGATGTGCTCGGGGCAAACCTCGGTGCAGCACTTGGTGATGTTGCAGTAGCCGAGGCCCTGCGACGCCTGTGCGTACTCCTTGCGGTCGGTTTTGCTGTCGAGGGGGTGCATGTCCAACTCGGCGGCGCGGATGAAGTACCGCGGGCCGGAGAACGCGACCTTGTTCTCCTCGTGGTCACGTACCACGTGACAGGTGTTCTGGCACAGGAAGCACTCGATGCACTTGCGGAACTCCTGCGACCGCTCGACGTCGACCTGCTTCATCCGGTAGTCACCGGGTGCGACGTCGGCCGGCGGCGCGAACGCCGGGGTCTCCCGGGCCTTCTCGTAGTTGAACGAGACGTCGGTGACCAGGTCCCGGATGACCGGGAACGTCCGCAGCGGGGTGACCGTGACCGTCTCGGCCTCCTCGAAGGTCGACATCCGCGTCATGCAACCCAGCCGGGGCATGCCGTTGATCTCCATCGAGCAGGAGCCGCACTTGCCGGCCTTGCAGTTCCAGCGGCAGGCGAGGTCGGGTGCCTCGGTGGCCTGCAGCCGGTGGATCACGTCGAGGACCACCTCGCCCTCGTTGACCTCGATCTGGTAGTCCTGCAGGTCACCGCCCTGGTCGTCGCCCCGCCAGACCTTGAAGTGGCGCTTCGTACCCATTACTTGCCCGCCTCCTGCGCGTGCACGCCGCCGGTTTCGACACCCTCGCTGAGCGCGTCGAAGTCGGCCAGCTCGTCTTCGGTCAGGTACTTGGCCAGCTCGGTCCGGTCGAAGAGCTGAATCAGCTCGGCCCGCATCTTCGGCAGGGGCTTGTGCTCCAGCCGTACCTTGTCGCCGTCGAGCGAGCAGACCAGGTTGACCATGCGCCAGTCCGGCGCCATCTTCGGGAAGTCCTCCCGGGTGTGTCCGCCGCGCGACTCTTCCCGCTCCAGGGCCGCCTTCGCGGTGCACTCCGAGACGATCAGCATGTTGCGCAGGTCGAGCGCGAGGTGCCAGCCCGGGTTGTAGCGCCGGCCACCGGTCGCCCCCACCCTCGCCACCCGCTCCCGCAGGTCGGCCAGGCGGACCAGTGCGTCCTCCAGCTCACCCTTGCGCCGGATGATGCCGACCAGGTCGCCCATCACCGCCTGGAGGTCCTGCTGGAGCTTGTACGGGTTCTCGCCGTCCGGGCGTTCCAGCGGGGCCAGCGCGCGGTCCACCGACGCCGCCACGTCGGTCGCCGCCACCTTCGGCCGGTGGGCCAGGCCGTCGGCGTACGCCGCCGCGTGCCCGCCCGCCCGCCGGCCGAAGACCAGCAGGTCGGAGAGGGAGTTGCCACCGAGTCGGTTGGAACCGTGCATGCCGCCGGAGACCTCACCCGCGGCGAAGAGCCCCTGGATGTGCCCGTGAGCCGCGGCGGTGTCCGGTTCGACCTCAACCCCGCCCATCACGTAGTGACAGGTCGGCCCGACCTCCATCGGCTGCTTGGTGATGTCGACGTCGGCCAGCTCCTTGAACTGGTGGTACATCGACGGCAGTCGGCGCTTGACCTCCTCGGCCGGCAGTCGGCTCGCGATGTCCAGGTAGACGCCGCCGGCCGGGGTGCCACGACCCGCCTTCACCTCACTGTTGATGGCGCGGGCCACCTCGTCGCGAGGAAGCAGCTCCGGCGGGCGCCGGTTGTTGTCCGGGTCGCTGTACCAGCGGTCCGCCTCCTCCTCGGTCTCCGCGTACTGCTTGCGGAAGACGTCGGGGACGTAGTCGAACATGAAGCGCTTGCCGTCGGAGTTCTTCAGTACGCCACCGTCACCCCGGACCGACTCGGTGACCAGGATGCCCTTCACCGACGGCGGCCAGACCATGCCGGTCGGGTGGAACTGGAGGAACTCCATGTTGATCAGAGTCGCGCCGGCCCGCAGGGCGAGCGCGTGCCCGTCCCCGGTGTACTCCCAGGAGTTCGAGGTGACCTTGTACGACTTGCCCACCCCGCCGGTCGCCAGCACCACGGCCGGCGCCTCGAAGAGGACGAACTCGCCGGACTCCCGGTAGTAGCCGAACGCGCCGGCGATCCGAGGCCCGTCCGGGCCGGAGGAGTCGAGCAACAGCTCGCTGATGGTGGTTTCGGCGAAGACCTTGATCCGGGCCTCGTAGTCGCCGTGCTCCCGCTTGTCCTCCTGCTGGAGCGAGACGATCTTCTGCTGGAGGGTACGGATCAGCTCCAGCCCGGTCCGGTCACCGACGTGCGCCAGCCGGGGGTACTCGTGGCCGCCGAAGTTGCGCTGCGAGATCTTGCCGTCCTTGGTGCGGTCGAAGAGCGCACCGTACGTCTCCAACTCCCAGATCCGCTGCGGCGACTCCTTCGCGTGCAGCTCGGCCATCCGGAAGTTGTTCAGGAACTTGCCGCCGCGCATGGTGTCGCGGAAGTGCACCTGCCAGTTGTCCCGGCTGTTCACGTTCCCCATGGCCGCCGCCGCGCCACCCTCGGCCATCACCGTGTGGGCCTTGCCGAAGAGCGACTTCGAGATGATCGCGGTGCGCTTGCCCGCCAGCCGGGCCTCGATCGCCGCCCGCAGGCCGGCGCCGCCGGCCCCGATCACGACGACGTCGTAGTGGTGCCGTTCGATTCGCGTAGTCATGTCAGGCCCTCAGTTGATGAACCGCAGGTCGCCGAACCATTCGGCGGACAGCGCCATGATGTAGAAGTCGGTGAACGCCAGTGTGCCCAGCGTGATCCAGGCGAGCTGCATGTGCCGGGTGTTGAGCTTGGACACGAAGGTCCAGAAGCGGTAGCGCACCGGGTGCTTGGAGAAGTGCTTGAGCCGACCGCCGGCGATGTGCCGGCAGGAGTGGCACGACAGCGTGTACGCCCAGAGCGCGATGACGTTGATCCAGAGGATCACGTTGCCCAGTCCGAAACCGAAACCTTCGGGACTGTGGAAGGCGAGCACCGCGTCCCAGGTGTTGATCAGGGAAATGACCGCCGCGGCGTAGAACGCGTACCGGTGTGCGTTCTGGAAGATCAGCGGGAATCGCGTCTCGCCACTGTAGGTCTCGTGTCCGTCCGGGACCGCGCAGGCCGGCGGGGAGAGCCAGAAGGCCCGGTAGTAGGCCTTGCGGTAGTAGTAGCAGGTCAACCGGAAGAGCAGCAGGAACGGCAGGGTCAGCGCGGCGTCCGGAATGATCCACCAGCCCGGCAGCACCCGGCCGAAGTGCGCGGCCTCCGGGAGACAGGTCTGGGTCACGCAGGGCGAGTAGAACGGGGTCAGATAGTGATAGTCGGCGACCCAGTAAAGGTCGTGCATGAACACCCGGACCGTGGCGTAGGTGACCCAGGCACCGAGTCCGATGGCCGTGATCAGCGGCGCGAACCACCAACGGTCGGTACGCAACGTCCTCGCCGCGATGGCGGCGCGCGGACGCGCACCCCCCGGCCTCGTTGCCGTCGTCGTCATTCCTATGTCTCCCTGACAGGGCCCTGTCTGGCTGACGGGCACGGATGGTGTTCCGGTGAGCGCGCGGGGGCAGCGATGTGATTCGAAGTCGCGCCACCCGCACGCTGTACACCAGGACCTATGCCTTCCGGCGCAGTTCGGCGTACACGTTACGCCGCACGCCGGGCGCACGATGCGCAAGGGAGTCTCGCGTGTGTCCTACCGGTAACGAAAGTCCCAGCCGTCATTCCGGGCATGGTTGTGCAGAACTTCACTCATGATCGTCAGCCTGGAGCGGCCGGAAAGATCAGCCCGAGGCGCCGCCGGTGAAGTTCCACGACGCCAGCCGCAGGGCCGGCGCCGACCACCAGGAGGCGTCCCAACTGTCCGGCAGCAGCGACGCGTGCCGGCCCAGAGCGAGCACCGCGCCGGGCGCGAGCGCCTGCGGGTACGACTGGGTGAAGCGGAAGTTCTGCACCGCCGTGGTCACCTCGCCGTTCTCGATCAGCCAGACGCCGTTGCGGGTCAGACCGGTGATGACCAGCGACTTCGGGTCCAGTACCCGGGTGTACCAGAAGTCGGTGACCAGGAGTCCACGTTCGACCCCGGCGACCAACGCGGCGGTGTCCGAGTCGACGATCGGCCCGGAAACCTCGCTCGGACCCGAGCCGTCACCGGTGTCACCGGCGGGAAGCAGGCACAGGTTGGTCGCGACCGCACCCCAGGACGCGCCACCGTGCAGCGCGTGCCCGGTCGAGGAGACCCCGGCCTCGGCCGCGGTCCGCCGGTCGTGGGTGACCGTACGGGTCACCCCGTTCTCGACCAGCGCGACCCGGCGCTTCGGGGTGCCCTCGGCGTCGTACGGCAGGCCGAGCGTGCCGAGCGTGTCGTCGACCAGGCTGATCGTCGGGTCGAACTGCATGCTGCCGAGTTCGGCGAAGGACCGTCGCTCGTTGTACGCCTTGCCGTTGAAGCCGAAGAGCGCGAAGTTCTGCAGGATGTCGACCACCGCGGTCGGCTCCAGCACCACCTCGTAGCGTCCCGGTGCCAGCTCGACCGGGGCCGCGCCGGCTCGTGCCTTGACCGCCGCCCGCGCGCCGAGGACCGTACCGTCCAGATCGGAGAGGCGTCCGGTGTTGCGACGGGCGACTCCGTCGACCCCGCCGGCTCGGGCGATGCCGTCCATGGCCGCCTCGGCCGAGCGGCCGGTGACGGACTGTCCGGCACTGTTCGCGAAGGCGCCGGCCCAGTTCACCGTACGGCAGTAGCCGGCCGTCTCCAGCCCGCCGGCCGCGTCGACGAAGGCGCGTACCCGGTCTGCCCGCTCGTCCGGAGTGGCCTGCGCGGTCGCCTCGTCGTAGTTGCCGGTGCCGTCGGGTGTCGTCGAGGGGCTCAGTCCGGGCCAGGCCGGGTCGGGTGGGCAGAGCCGGGCGGCGGCGACCGTACGCTCGACCAGCCCGCGCAGCCCGTCGTCCGTGACGACGGTGCTGGAGCCGGCGGCTGTACGACCGTCCACGTGCAGCCGTAACCGCAGGCCGGTGGTGTCCTCGGCGACGTTCTGGTGGATCGCCGAGTTGGCGAAGCGGGTCAGCGAGTGGGCGGTGTGGGTGGCACTGGCTTCCGCCTCGGCGTCCGGCCCGGCGATCTCCCGGACCAGTTCCACCACCCGACCGGCGAGATCGAGCTCCCGGCTCATTGAGGTGTTTCCCTTCGCTCGTCGCGTGCCGCCACGGTGGTGGAGCGGGTCATCCGCGCACCCCCACCCGTACGTTGGTGAACCGGGCCGGGGCGGCCGGGTGGCCGGTGTGTCCGACCTGGCCGGGCTGACCCTTGCCGCAGTTCGGGGTCCCCCAGGCGACGGTCTCGCCGGAGAGCATGTCCATTGAGCGCCAGAACTGCGGGCCGATCCCGGTGTAGGTGGGGTTGCGGAGCATCCGGCCCCGGCGACCGTTCTTGATCTCCCAGCCGATCTCGCAGCCGAACTGGAAGTTGAGCCGCTTGTCGTCGATCGACCAGGAGCGGTTGATGTCCATCAGGACACCGTCGTCGGTGGCGTCGATGATCTCGTCCAGGGTGTGCGGTCCGGGCTCCAGGCCGACGTTCGTCATCCGTACCATCGGCAGCCGCGACCAGCCGTCGGAGCGCACGCTGCCGGCGTAGTCGAGACCGGCGACGGCGGCGGAGTCGCGACCGGCCAGGACACCGACCCACCGGCCCTCGCGGACCGCGTCGCGTTTCGCCGCGGGGGTGCCCTCGTCGTCGAAACCGAAGCTGCCCAGCGCGCCCGGGATGGTCGGGTCGATGGTGATGTTCATCAGCTCGGAGCCGTAGCGGAGTCGGCCGAGTTGGTTGAGGTCGAGCCACGAGGTGCCGGCGAAGGCGGCCTCCCAGCCGAGGATTCGGTCGAGTTCGATGGCGTGCCCGACCGACTCGTGGATCTGCAACGCGAGCTGCTCACCACCGAGGATCAGGGTGGTCTCCCCGCTCGGGCAGAGCGGCGCGGTCAGCAGCTCACGGGCCTCCTCGGCGATCCGGACCGCGTGCGCGCCGAGGTCGAGCGAGTTGACCAGTTCCCAGCCGCTGGTGCCGTACTGGCCGCGGTAGCTGGGGTAGGAGCGACGCTGGGTCTCCCCGTCGCCGATCACGGTGGCGGAGATCCCCGCGCCGCACTCGCGTACGTGCTGGTCGATCCGGTGCCCCTCGCTGGAGACGAACCACTTGCTGGTGTCCCAGATCTGGTAGAGCCCCTCGGCCAGGTCCGCCCCGGCCTGGTGCGACAGCTTGGTCGCGTGGACCAGCAGGTCACCCTTGTCAGAGAGGGCGACGCCGAGTGGGTCGACCGTGCAGGGCGAGGACCAGGAGCCGCTCTGCCCGCCGGTCGGCACCAGGTCGACGGCGGGGCCGGGCACGCGGGCACTGGCCGTGGCGATCCGCGCGGCGCGGGTGCCGGCCGCGCGGGCGGCGGCGTCGGAGAGTTCGGGTACGGCGAAGAAGCCCCAACTGGAGCCGACGAGTGCCCGTACGCCGATGCCCGCGTCCTCGTCCTGCGAGAGTTCCTCGATCTCGCCGTTGCGTGCGGACATCGACTCGTAGCGCCGGTGCATCACCCGCGCGTCGGCATAGCGGGCGCCCGCGTCGAGCGCCGCCTGCACCGCGGCCGTGGCCACGTCGAAGTGGGTCATGACCATGACCCTATGCGAGATCCCGGTCAGTGGCGGGGTACCGGTAGCACCGGATGTCCGTGACAGTGCCGGTCGTGGGATCACGCAGAGTGGTGATTGTGGGGTGGTCGGACCGTCCACACCGGGCGGGGCGGAGTGTGCGCGTCCGGTGGCCCGCGATCCCGATATCGGGTCGTCCGGAGGGCGGTTCGGGCGACGGTTGTCAACGCCTCCGCCAGTTATGTTATCGGTTCAATCGCGCTTCAATGAGGAGAGTGTGCGGAGAGTGCCCGCGATGCGGATTCGTTACTGATTGCCCGCTGACAGGCCCCTGCCCGTAGCTTAGTTTCGCCCTCTACCACCCTTCACGGGTTTTTTCCGGTGGTTCGCAGCAGGTTCACTTGCTGTGACGAACATGGGTCCGGGACCGGCGGGAGTGGAGAGAGGCGGTCGCGCGTCATGCCCGGACTACCCCGACAGCGCGTGGACGACGGTCCCTATCTCCAGGTTCGGGATCTCAGGGTTGGCTTCGACACCCCGGATGGCACGGTCCGCGCCGTGGACGGCGTCTCCTTCACCGTCGACCGTGGTCGCACGCTCGGCATCGTCGGCGAGTCGGGCTCCGGTAAGAGCGTGACCAGCCTGGCCGTACTCGGCCTGCACGATCCTCGACGAAGCACGGTCAGCGGCAGTATCCGGGTGGGCGGGGAGGAGGTCGTCGGGCGGCCGGAGGAGGAGGTCCGGCGGCTGCGCGGGCGGGACGTGGCGATGATCTTCCAGGACCCGCTCTCCGCGCTGCACCCGTACTACTCGGTGGGGCGGCAGATCGCCGAGGCGTACCGGGTCCACCATCCGAGAGCCGGTCGGCGGGCGGCCCGGCAACGGGCGATCGACCTGCTCGACCGGGTCGGCATTCCCCAGCCGGCGAAGCGGGTCGACCAGCACCCGCACGAGTTCTCCGGGGGGATGCGTCAGCGGGCGATGATCGCCATGGCGTTGGTCAACGATCCGGACCTGCTGATCGCCGACGAGCCGACCACCGCGCTCGACGTCACCGTGCAGGCGCAGATCCTCGACCTGCTCGCGGATCTGCAACGCGAGTTCCACTCGGCGATCATCCTGATCACCCATGACCTCGGCGTGGTCAGCCAGGTGGCCGACGAGGTACTGGTGATGTACGGCGGGCGGTCGGTCGAGCACGGCGGCGTCGAGCAGGTGCTCCGCCGGCCGCAGCACCCGTACACCTGGGGTCTGCTGGCCAGCGTCCCGTCGCTGCGCGGACCCGCGGACGCCGATCTGGTGCCGATCGAGGGCAACCCACCCAGCCTGATCAACCTGCCGCCCGGCTGCGCCTTCCACCCTCGCTGCCGGTACGCGGGCCGCAGCGGTGACCGCTCCCGCACCGAGGTTCCCGAACTTCGCCAGGTGGCCGAACGCGGTCACCTGGTCGCCTGCCACCTGCCCGAGCCGGAGCGGAAACGGCTGTACGCCGAGGAGATCGCGGCGACCGGAGCGGACCGATGAGCGAACCGTTGCTGCGGGTCGAGGGCCTCACCAAGCACTTCCCGGTACGCGGCGGGTGGCGCTCCCCGACGCGGGTCCACGCGGTCGACGGCCTCGACTTCGAGGTACGCGCCGGCGAGACGCTCGGCCTGGTCGGTGAGTCCGGCTGTGGCAAGACGACGACCGGGCGGCTGCTGGTCCGGCTGCTGGAGCCGAGCGGCGGCCGGATCAGCTTCGAGGGGCAGGACATCACCCACGCCCGACGGGCGGCACTTCGCCCGATCCGACCGGATCTCCAGATCATCTTCCAGGACCCGTACGCGTCGCTGAATCCGCGCCACACCGTCGGCCGGATCGTGGCGATGCCGTTGCGGGTCAACGGGATCCGGCCGCCGGGTGGGGTCAAGCAGCGGGTGGGTGAGCTGCTGGAACTGGTCGGCCTCAGCCCGGAGCACTACAACCGTTACCCGCACGAGTTCTCCGGTGGACAGCGGCAGCGCATCGGGATCGCCCGGGCGTTGGCGCTGCGGCCGAAGCTGATCGTCGCCGACGAGCCGGTCTCCGCGTTGGACGTCTCGATCCAGGCACAGGTGATCAACCTGCTCCGGGACCTGCAACGGGAACTGGGGCTCGGGTTCGTCTTCATCGCCCACGACCTCGCCGTGGTCCGACACTTCTGCCAGCGGGTCGCGGTGATGTACCTCGGCAAGATCGTCGAGCTGGGTGACCGGGAGGACATCTACCACCGGCCGCAGCACCCCTACACCCGGGCGCTGCTCTCCGCCATCCCGGACATCGGCCGGCTCGGCCCGACCGGCCGGATCCGGCTGCGCGGTGACGTACCGACGCCGTTGCACCCGCCGTCGGGCTGCCGCTTCCGGACCCGCTGCTGGAAGGCCCGGGAGCTGTGCGCCACGACCGAACCCGCGCTCGTACCTCGCGACGGTGGCCGCCAGGCGACCGCCTGTCACTTCCCGGAGAAGGGGGAACTGGGATGAGTGAGCAACAGGTCGCCGCGTCGGCGGCGGTGGTCGACGCGGCCGGCGGGCTGACCCCCGGGGCGGTGCCGCCCGTCGGCACCGGGATCGTCGGCCGCTCACCGGGGAAGCTCGCCTGGCTCCGGCTGCGACGCGACCGGGTCGGCATGGCCAGCGGCGCCGTACTGGTCTTCTTCGTCCTGGTAGCCGCCGCCGCGCCGCTGATCGAGTGGCTCTACGGCAAGGGACCGCAGCAACGCTTCCCGGAGCGGCTGGACCGCAACGGCTTCCCGCTCGGATACGCCGGCGTCGACGCCGAGCACTGGCTCGGCATCCAGCCCAACGTCGGTCGGGACGTGTTCATCCAACTCGTGTACGGGCTGCGTACGTCCCTGCTGGTGGCGTTCACCGCGGCGCTACTCACCATCGGGCTCGGCATGATGATCGGCGTGCTCGCCGGCTACCTCGGCGGCCGGGTCGACGCCGCACTGACCTGGTTCATCGACCTGACCATGGCGTTCCCGTTCTTCATCTTCTGCTTCGCGTTCATCCCGGTGGCGGTCAACCAGTTCTACGGCGTACGCGACGCCGAAGCGCCCTGGTTCCGGCCGGTCCTGCTGATCGTCATCTTCGTCCTGTTCAACTGGACCTACACCGCCCGGCTGGTCCGGGGACAGGTGCTGTCGTTGCGGGAACGCGAGTTCGTCGACGCCGCCCGGGCGGCCGGTGCGGGGCTGGGACACATCCTGTTCCGACAACTGTTGCCGAACCTCTGGGCACCGATCCTGGTCACCTTCTCGCTCAACGTACCGGCGTTGATCACTGCCGAGGCGGCGCTCTCCTTCCTCGGTATCGGCATCCTCGAACCCACTCCTGACCTGGGTCGCCTCATCAGCGAAAGCGTCGACTTCATCCGGGAGGTGCCGAGCTTCACCGTCGTCGGTGGCACCACGCTCTTCCTGCTCGTGCTCTCGTTCAACCTCTTCGGCGACGCGTTGCGGGACGCGCTCGACCCGAAGTCGAACCGGTAGGAGGTCGCGTCGATGCTCCGTTTCCTGGTCAAGAAGTTGCTGCTGGCCGTGGGTACGCTCGTCACCGTCAGCGTGCTGACCTTCGGGCTCTTCTTCGCCGTACCGAACAACCCGGCCGAGCTGATGTGCGGCAACGGCAAGGTGTGCAGCCCGGAACGGCTGGAGATGATCGAACGCCGGATGGGGCTGGACGTACCGGTGGTCCGGCAGTACGGCACCTTCATGAAGGGGATCTTCGTCGGCCGTACGGTCGGCGAGGGCGAGGCTGCCCGGGACTGTCCGCGACCCTGCCTCGGCTTCTCCTTCCGCAACGACGAACCGGTGT
Source organism: Micromonospora sp. NPDC050417 (assembly GCF_044458865.1). Taxonomy (NCBI): domain Bacteria; kingdom Bacillati; phylum Actinomycetota; class Actinomycetes; order Micromonosporales; family Micromonosporaceae; genus Micromonospora; species Micromonospora sp. NPDC050417. The sequence continues at coordinate 2,620 of NZ_JBITIH010000009.1, read as the reverse complement.
CGCGGATCGTCGGACGGACGCTGCCGGTGACGCTGAGCCTGGTCGCCGGGGCGGCGGTGGTCTGGCTGCTGATCGGGGTCTCAGTCGGGATGATCTCGGCACTGCGCCGGGGCACCGTCTTCGACCGGTTGGCGGTGGGGTTCTCGCTGGTCGGCGCCTCCATGCCGATCCTGCTTCTCGGGCCGTTGCTGCTGATCGTCTTCGTGTACGAGACCGGCTGGCTCAGCTACCCGCGCTACGTGCCGATCACCGAGAACCCGGTCGCCTGGGCGAGCGCGATGATCCTGCCCTGGCTGGCGCTGGGCTTCCTCAACTCGGCGTCGTACGCCCGGCTCTCCCGGGCCCAGATGCTGGAGACCCTGACCGAGGACTTCGTCCGCACCGCACGCGCGAAGGGGTTGCCCCGGTCCAAGGTGTACGGCCGGCACGCGCTCCGGGCGGCGATCACCCCGATCGTCACCATCGCCGGGCTGGACCTCGGCACCTACCTCGGCGGAACGGTGATCACCGAGACCATCTTCGGGTTCACCGGACTGGGCAAGGCGTCGCTGAACGCGGCGATCAACCTCGACATGCCGGTGGTCATGGCGACGGTGCTGCTCGCCGCGGTCTTCATCGTGGTCGCGAACGTGGTGGTCGACGCGCTCTACGCGGTGATCGATCCGAGAGTACGGCTGGGCTGAGTCGTGCGGAAAGTTCCGTCAATCAGTGGTGGAGGCGCAGGTCCTCCACCCGAGTCGATCGGGAGGACCAACTGATGCGACCAAGACGTGTGATCGCCGCGACCGGGGTCGCGCTGGTGCTGGCCTCGGCACTGGCGGCGTGCTCGAAGAACACCGGGGAGGTCGACCCCGACCGCGACGACGGTGCCGTCCGGCAGCAGACCAGCGCGATCGCCACCGACCCGAAGGAGTCCCAGGGGCCGGCACCGGCGATTCCCGGAGCCAGCCGTGGCGGCACCATCCGCACCATCATGCAGGCCGACTTCGAACACCTCGACCCGCAGCGCACCTACACCGTGCCGGCGATGGCCGCCGAACAACTGCTGGTCCGTACCCTCACCCAGTTCAGGGAGGACGGCACGGGCAAGCTCACCCTCATCGGTGACCTGGCCGAGACGCCCGGCAAGGACGTCAACGGCGACTGCAAGATCTGGGAGTACAAGATCAAGCAGGGGGTCAGGTACGAGGACGGCACCGACGTCACGGCGGCCGACGTCGCGTACGGCATCGCCCGGTCGTTCGAGGAGTCGATCGACGGCGGTCCGACCTACATCCAGGAGTGGCTGGCCGACGACCCGGCCTACAACGCGACGTACAAGGGTCCGTACACCTCGGGCAGTACCACCGTGCCCGGCCTGAGCACACCGGACGCGTACACCCTGGTCTTCACGTTCGCCAAGCCCCACTGCGACCTGCCGTACGCGCTCTCGCTGCCGACCTCGGCGCCGGTGCCCCAGGCAAAGGACACCCGGACCGAGTACGACCGCAGGATCTTCTCCTCCGGACCGTACAAGATCAAGGAGTACCTGAAGGACACCCGGCTGGTGCTGGAGCGCAACCCGCACTGGAAGGCGGAGACCGACCCGCTACGCCACGACTACCCGGACAGCTTCGTCTGGGAGCTCGGACCGGACGACACCGCGCAGACCGAACGGATCATCGCCGACGCGGGTGACGACGCCTATGCGATCAGCACCGACGGCACTCCCCAGGCCCTGGTCAACCAGGTGCTCGGCAACCCGGCGCTGAAGGAGCGGACCATCTCCGCGCCGACGCCGTTCGTGTACTACCTGACCATCAACAACGAGCGGATCACCGACATCAACGTCCGCAAGGCCATCGCGTACGCGATCGACAAACAGGGCATCGTGTTGACCCAGGGCGGTGACGCCGGTGGCCGGGTCGCCAACACCCTGCTCGCGGAGAGCACCATCGGCTGGAAGAGTTACCCCAACCCGTGGGACGGCGGCCCGAACGGCAATCCGGAGAAGGCCCGGGAACTGCTCGGCGGGAAGAAGGTCAAGCTCGTCTTCATGGCCCGCAGCAGCGCGTTCGGCCAGGTCACCGCCCCGGTGGTGAAGGAGAGCCTGGAGAAGGCCGGCTTCGAGGTGGTGGTGAAGACGGTGGAGACCCCGCAGCACAACCCGACCGCCCGCACCCGCGGCAACGAGTACGACATCCACATCTCCAACTGGGGTGCCGACTGGCCCAATGCGGCCTCCACCATCCCGGTCCTCTGGGACGGGCGCAGCCTCGGGCCGAAGGGCAACTCGAACATCTCGTACTTCAACTCCGACGAGGTCAACCAGAAGATCGACGCGGTGAGCGCGCTGCCGGCCGGTGAGGCCGGACCGAGGTGGGCCGAGATCGATCAGTTGATCAACGAGAAGTACGTGCCGGTGGTGCCGCTGTTCCAGTCGCACTTCACCGGCGTGATTGGTTCGAAGGTGGGCGGCGTCTTCCTCTCCGAGTCGATCGGCACCCACGTGCTCTACAACGCGTACGCGAAGTAGATGTAAGGAGGGGCGCGCGGGTTTAAAAAATAGGGGAGATAGGGGGCCCCCCGAGCAGACGGACACCGGGCGGGTGGGGGGGTGGGGGTTCGAGCCCGGCCGCCC